>CAZFOI010000022.1:0-10993 GCA_964520605.1 uncultured Bacteroidales bacterium | reverse complement strand
GAGTAGCCGGCCTCCTGAAGAATTTTCATCACTGTAACCGCCGTAAAATCGTTAACGGCAAAGATGCCGTCGGTTTCACCGGCAAGGCCGAGGATGTGTTCCTTTGCTGCCATTACCTTAGCCGGGGTGTCGCAAAGCAGGATGCGGTCTTCATTTATCGGGATATTGGCTTCCATCAGAGCCTCTACATAACCCCTGCAGCGTTCCTTGCCTAGCAGCAGGTGCTGGGGGGCAGACAGATGCAGTATCCTGTTCCGGTCTTTCCCAATCAGATACCTGGTAATGAGTTTCGCTCCCTGAAAATCATCGGTGATTACCCTGTCGGTGTCCAGTTCTTTGCAAAATCGATCGATAAAAACTATCGGTATCTGGCTTTCGCTGGCCTCATGAAAATGCGTGAAATCCAGGGTAGATTTGCTGTGAGAAACCAGAATGCCATCAACGCGGTGATCAAGCAAGGCCTGGGTGTTGATCTTCTCCCTTGCCTGGTCTTCGTTAGACTGGCAAATCATGATCCTGTATCCTCTGGCATAGGCAAAATCTTCTATTCCGCTGATTATCGAAGAAAAGAAATGGTGCACAATTTCCGGAACAATGATGCCTATTGTGTTTGATCTCTGGTGCTTCAGACCCAGGGCAAGTGCATTGGGGCGGTAATTTACCTTTAAGGCATATTCCCGTACCCGCAAACGGGTATCTGCACTAATATCCGGATGGTCACGCAAAGCCCTGGAGACCGTAGAGGCAGAAATACCCAATGCTTTGGCGATGTCGTTTATTGAGGCAGGATGAGACTTCATAAAGTTGCAAAAGCCAATTTTGCATCCAAGATACAACAAAAAAACTGTTCGGCTGTTTATCTGTTACGGCGTATTGCAATCGTTCCCGCAATCGTTTGCAGTAATTGTCCGCAAAAATCTGATTATCAACTATAAAAATGGGGTTTTTGTGTAAAGAAAATGTTATTTTTGTTTGATTAGACCATGAAGTTTAACCGCAAATCTTTAAGAGTATGGTAAAGATATTCAAACAGGTTTTCGCCCTTGCACTACTAACAGTGCTCATAATTCCTGCTTTCGGGCAAACTGCGACCATCCGGGGAGTTGTTTCTGACAGGAGTTCCAGGGAAACCCTGCCGGGCGCCAATGTGGTTGTCCGAGGAACCACAACCGGAGCAGTTACCGATATCGACGGCAGGTATATTCTTGTAGTCCCGGCTGGTCAGGTTACCATTGAGGCCTCATTTATCGGGTACAATGCAGAGATAAGAACACTGGAGGTGGCCGCGGGAGCAACCGTAACGGCTAACTTTCAGCTGGCACCAGATGTGGCTGTTTTGGACGAGGTTGTTGTTGTTGGCTACGGGGTCATGCGCAAAAGTGACCTCACAGGAGCAGTAACAAGCATTCGTGCCGATGAAATGAATGCCGGTGTGCTTACCGATCCCATTCAGGGCCTTCAGGCCAAATCAGCAGGGGTAATGATTACCAAAAGGGGAGGTGACCCCAATGCCGGTTTTTCTGTAAAAATCAGGGGGGCTTCCTCTCTGGCTTCCGGAACCGGTCCGCTTTATGTGGTAGACGGTATTCCCGGTGTTGACCCCACCACCATTTCTCCCGATGACATTGAGTCCTTCAACATTCTGAAGGATGCGTCCGCTGCTGCCATTTATGGCTCGCGTGGGGCCAATGGAGTTATTATCATCACTACCAAAAGAGGCCGGGACAGGAAGGGGCCTGTTGTAGAGTTTACCTCTTTCGTTTCAGCTGAAACGGTAGCCAACAGGCTTGACCTGCTCTCCGGAGATGAGTTAAGAAACTTTGTAAGCCAGAACAACCGTACTTTCATTGATGGGGGTGCCAATACCGATTGGCAGGACGAACTCTACCGTACAGGAAGTTCCCGCAACTACAACCTGGCTTTCTCCGGGGGAGACGGCAATTTCAATTATCGCGCCTCCCTTGGGCACAGCAATTTCGACGGGGTAATCATCGGATCTGCAAAAACCAGAACCATCGGGCGTCTGAATATTGACCAAAGGGCCCTGGACAATCGTCTGAGCATTGCTGCCGGCCTTGCCGGAACCTTTGAAAACAATCAATACATTAATTATGGTGGCTGGGGAATGAACGATGCCCTGTATCAAACCTTTCGCCGCAATCCTACGGATCCGGTAAGAGCAGCTGATGGCAGCTTTTTTGAACTTAACCGTGGGTTTAATTACAAAAACCCCCTGGCTACCATAGATGAGATTCAGAATGAGAGGGATGCCAAGAGGTTTTTTGGTTTCCTGAAAGCAGACCTGGAATTGTTCAAGGGCTTTACGGCCGGATTTAACCTGGGCTATTCCCGCAATGATTACGAATCCTTCTACTTCGAACCCATGCTGGATACCGAAGTGCTTAAGACCCAGGGGTATGGAAGAAGGGCGTACGGCAACAATGAGTCAAGGGTTTTGGAAACCACATTCAGTTACCAGAACAGCTTTGACAGGCACAACCTCCAAACGGTTGCCGGATATTCCTTCCAGGAAGATTTCAACACCGGCTTGTCTGCCCAGGGCCGCCAGCCCTTTATCAATTATTCCCGTTCCTTTAACCTGTCATTGTTCCAGAATGTAATCCCAGGCGATATCAACTCCTATAAGAATTCCAACCGCCTGATTTCTTTCTTTGGCCGGGCCGTGTACAACTTTGACTCCAGGTATTATTTCACTGCTACCCTCAGACGCGACGGTTCTTCCCGTTTTGGTGCAAACAACGAGTGGGGCTGGTTCCCTTCGGCTTCTGCCATGTGGAACATATCCCGTGAGAAGTTCATGGAAAACGTCGATGTTGTATCCAATCTCAGGCTCAGGGCCGGATTCGGGATTACCGGGAACCAGGAAATTGGAAACTATAATGACATTGAGTATTACATCGCAGTTGGCAACACCATCAATTTTGAAACCGGTGAAGAAGCCATACTTTTTGAGTTTGCCCATGCCGCCAACCCCGACCTGAAATGGGAAGAAAACAGGGAGATCAACATAGGTCTTGACTTTGGATTGTGGCAGGATAAAATTTCAGGTTCTTTTGATTTCTTCAAAAAGAACACCTACGACCTGCTGGGCAGTTATTCAGTGCCTGTTCCACCATATCCGGTTGGGCGTATCTGGGCCAATGTGGGTGAAATCGAGGTGCAGGGTTTTGAATTCAATATCCAGGCCTATCCGGTTCGCACCCGCAATTTCGACTGGCGCACTTTTGTGGTATTTTCTACCTATAAGCAGAATGTTATTTCCTTGTCGAACGATCGTTTTGAATGGTCGCGTCTGCAGGAGGGCTGGCTCAGCGGACCCGGTCTTGTGGGAGGACAGAACTGGACCCAGACCGTACAACCCGGCATGGCACTGGGAACCTGGTATATGCCTGAATATGCCGGACTGATCAATGGTGAATTTGCTTTTTTCACTGCTGCCGGAGGAGTGACCCGTCAGTTGGATATGGCCGAAAGGCGTGTGGTTGGTAAAGCCCAGCCGGATTTTGAACTTGGTTGGTCTAACTTTTTCACCATTATGGGCAACATTGATGCCAGTGTGGCCCTTAGGGCGGTTTACGGTTACCAGGTATTCAATACCACCCGACTTATTTTTGGCAACCCCACCCTGCTTCCGGAATCCAACGTACTGCGGTCGGCACTGGATGAATTTAACCGCGGCCTGAGGGACAATCCCAAACCCAGCAGCTACTATCTGGAAGACGGGTCTTTCCTTCGCGTTGACAATCTCTCCATTGGGTACAATCTTAGAAATGTGGCCGGCTTTAACAACATCCGATTCTACTTTGCTTCCAATAACGTATTTACGTTTACCCGGTATTCAGGCATAGACCCTGAAATTACCTTTGATGGACTTTCGTTCGGGCTCGATCAGTACAATGTGTACCCCAAGACCCGCACCTTTACCCTGGGCGTAAATGTTTCACTGTAAAAGACAACGTATTATGAACCGAAAAATATTATTTACCGCTTTGATTACAGGGATGTTTATGTTCGGTTGTACCGATCTTGAAGACACCCTTTATGACCGTATCCCTGCCGATGAATACACGGCAGATCCTGTCCTGAAAATGAGTCTGATTTATGAGCCCATGAGAGAATTGCTGGATTGGGGTGGCTGGTGGTTTGCCCAGGAATTGACAGGCGATGCAGTAGTATGTCCGGTCAGAGGCATGGACTGGCTGGACGGAGGCAAGTGGATGGTATTGCACCGTCACACCTGGGATAACAATACGGAGGCCATCAATTCCATGTGGAGCCGATATTACAGGGGAATCGTGGAAGCCAATAAGTTTATTGAAGAGCAACAGATTTTTGCAGGAGATGAAGTGGTAGACCGTGCCATTGCCAAGGCAAAGATCCTCAGGGCCTATTATTACTACCTGCTCATTGACAATTACGGGGATGTGCCTTTTGTTACGGATTATCTGAATGCTGAGGAGCGTCCGTTCCGCAACCGCAGGGCCACTATATGGACTGCGATTGTGAAGGATATTGAAGACAATCTTTCCCTGCTCGATGCCAGTATATCCAAGACAGCAGTTACCAGGGGAATGGCTTACTCTCTGCTGGCCAAGCTGTATCTGAATGCCCAGGTATACACCGGCACACCTCAATGGGCCAAAGCCGAACAGTATGCAGGCATGGTGATAGATCTCGGGGTGTATTCCCTTGAATCTGATCCTCTGGCACCATTTGTTACCAACAACCAGAATTCTCCTGAGAACATCTGGGTGATTCCCTTTCATGAAGATACCTATCAGGGCTTTAACCTGCACATGCGTACCCTGCACTACAACAGCAACCGTACCTTTGATATGCCCGTTGGTCCCTGGAACGGTTTCGCTGTTACCGAGCAGCACTACAATACCTTTGATGCCAATGACAAGCGCAAGGACGGATACTTTTTGGTTGGCCAGCAATACGACATCAATGGCAATAGAATCATTGATCAGGGTGCCGGTGGGGTGAATCTGATACTGGATCCGTTTATTCCTGCCCTTGAGATGGGCGCAGGATCTTTTACCCCGGTTCAGATACGCATGTCGGGAGCCCGGGTGAAGAAATTTGAGATTAAAAGAGGCGCCAAGGATAATTTGAGCAACCATTTTCCCGTTTTCCGTTATGCAGATGTGATGCTGATGAAGGCCGAGGCCATGGTTCGTCAGGGAAAAAACGGGGATGCCTACATCAATCCCATTCGCCAGCGTGCTTCCGTGCCTGCATTTTCCAATGCCACACTGGATCAGATATTGGCAGAAAGGGGCAGGGAACTGTTTTGGGAAGGCCACCGCAGGCAGGATTTGATTCGCTTCGGAAGGTTTAACCAGGCCTGGTGGGAGAAGCCGGTTAGCACGCCCGATCGCAATGTTTTCCCCGTTCCGCTCTGGGCCATTGAAGCAAACCCCAACCTGGCATTGCCTGTGGCAGATTAATGAACCTTTCAACAAAAACAATAACAAACCTTAATGCTAACTAAAAAAAAGAAAAGATGAAAAACTATGCGTTTAAACACATGATGAAACTTGCATGGCTGCTTGTTATTCCCATGCTGGTATTTGTAGCCTGCGACAAGGATGATCCGGAGCCTCCGATCCTGGTCGAAGATGGTTACTACATCAAGGGAGCCGTTTCTCCATTTGATGATCTGGCTACCGGCGGACTGATGGAACCCGGCAAGAACGAAGTCGGACAGGTCATGCGTCCGGGTTTGTATGAAAAATACATTACTTTAAGGGCTGGCGCTGCCGGTTTCAACATCAGCAAGGTTTCCGGGCAGACCCAAACCCTATATGGTCCCTCCGGTATGCAAACCATCAACACCGAAGGCGAGCGTGAGCAGCCGAACATTTCCGTTCAGGTTGGTACATTGGGCACAGGCGGGGTATTTACCGTTCCCCAGGATGGCCTCTATCATGTGGTTATTGACGAAACCCTCAATAAGGTAGTCATTGCACCCGTTCCTTTCTGGGCCATCATTGGCGGTGCTACTGCAGCCGGCTGGTCAGACACTCAGCTCCCATTGGTTGGCGGTTTTAATCAGGAATCCATGAAATTTGAACAAACCGGTATTGTGCTGCGCTCAGGTGATTTCAAATTCCGTTATGGCGGTGGCTGGAAACTTGAAGTTGATGGTGAAGCCGGGGAGGTAAAAGTAAACACCAACTTTGGTGGTGATGTTGAAGGAACTCTTCCCAATCTTACCACTACCCTTATTCCCGGTGGTGAGAACTATGCCTTCTCAAGAGAGAGAGAAGGCGTTTATACCGTTACCATCGAATGGACCCTGGAAGACGGGTTCTCTTCAAAGCTGACCAAAACCGATGACGTTCCCCCGCTGGATTATCCCGAGGAGCTGTTCATGATTGGTGATGGTGTTGGTACATGGGATTGGGCTGAAACCAACCTGCCGATGATTCCGGTTCACAGCAAGCCCCACCTGTTCTGGAAAATTGTATGGATGAATGCAGAAGGCAGCTTTAAATTTGCTCCCCAGCGTGCATGGAACGGAGACTTCGGCCGCATGGGCAATGCCGCCAACGGCATCTATGCAAGGGGTGGAGACAACGTACCTGTTCCCGGAACTGCCGGCTATTATATGGTGGTGGTGAACTTCGAAACCGAGCAGATTGCCGTTGTGAATCCCAAGGTGTATCTGATTGGTGATGCAGCTGGCGGATGGGATGCCGGTGTTGCAGCCAACCTGTTTACAGTGGATAATGCCAACCAGGTAATTACCATTACCAAGGCATTTGCCGCAGGTAACCTCAGAATGTACGCATGGTTCGATACCGCTGGATGGTTTACAGACTGGTGGCAGGCAGAATTCAACATCTTTGACGGAAAGATCGAATTCCGTGGCAAGGGTGGAGATCAGGCAGCTGTTCCGCTTACAGCCGGAAACAAGAAAATTGATCTAAACTTCCGCACCGGAGCAGGTACCATTACCGCTCAATAATACCGCATTGGTTGATTAATATATCAGGGCCGCTGCAACAAGTGTTGCAGCGGCCCTTGACTTAACGGATCAAATAGAACAAATTGTAATATTGGCAGCTATTGATTAATAAGATCGTCTATACGCTTAATCAATTCTTGTGATTTTGGATAGAGCATTCTAACAGTTTCTTCCTCGTAGTCGAAAAAATCATTATAATCTCCCTTTTGCCTTTTGTCAAATAGCTCTGCGAAATGTTTGGCCAGGCTTTTATCTATGATGCCTGTTTTTACAAATTGTTCCCCAAATTTTTGTCTTACACCCGGATGACTGGAAACCTCTGTGCCATGCTTTAAAAGCAAGGCTCCGATAGCATAGAAGCACGCATAATACATTCGGTTTATTGCAGTGTTCCAAAAACCCTGTTCGATATGGGATTGAACTTCCTTAATTGTGTCCCATGCACGGTCCATGCGGTACTTGCAGTACTTGCAGTAATCGTCAGTACTGTGCTTTGTCATATCAGTTTGCCCTCTCGGATTACATTATTATAGAATGGGGTAACGCTGTGTTTCGTATTCCATTCCTTTTCTGTGTAAATAATGGGGCTTATCACTTCGCCAGTTTCAAATTCCAAATCGTACAACAGATAAGCAATTTTCTGTTCATATTCTGGTGTAATAGTTTCAGAATTTAGTAATATAAGAAAGTCCCAATCAGAAATTTCGGTATTGGTTCCCTTAGATCTGGAACCATATAAATAGATTTTGGCACCGGGTTCAAGTTCAGTAATAATTTTTTTGACCCTGTTCAGAATTATTTTATCGGTCCTTTTCATATCCCAAATATACTGGAATTTTTATGCTTTAAGTTCATACACAAGCATAAAAAAACCAAAGGACGATGAATCGATCCTTCAATTAGTCTTGCTGTTAATTTTACCTTACCAGCACCTCTCCCTTCATTTCAGAGGGGATCGGCAGGCCCATGATGTGCAGTATGGTTGGGGCCAGATCACACAATCTTCCCGGCCTGATCTCCTTGTAGGCGCTGTTAATCAGCCAGCAGGGAACCGGGTTGGTGGTATGGGCCGTGTTGGGCGAACCATCGGGATTAATGGCATAATCGGCATTGCCGTGATCAGCGGTTACCAGGATGGTATAACCCAAAGACGCAGCCGTTTCCACCACCTCCTTCAGGCATGAATCTACGGTTTCAAGGGCTTTTATTATGGCAGAGGCAACTCCTGTGTGTCCCACCATATCGGCATTGGCAAAATTCAGGCAGATGAAGTCGTACTTTCCTGATTGCAATTCCCTGATTGCCGCATCCTTTACCTGCGGTGCGCTCATTTCAGGCTGAAGGTCATAGGTAGCCACCTTTGGAGAGGGAATCATTACGCGGCTTTCCCCCGGGAAGGCCTCTTCGCGTCCGCCAGAGAAAAAGAAGGTCACATGCGGATACTTTTCTGTTTCAGCAATGCGAAGCTGAGTTCTGCCATTTCTGGCAAGCACCTCACCCAGGGTGTTGTTCAGATCGTCTTTGTCGAAAACCACGTGTACCTTTTGAAAAGACTCATCGTATCTTGTCATGGTAACGTAATGCAGGTTCATGGTATGCATGCCAAATTCCGGCATGTCCTTCTGTGTAAGCACTGTGGTTATTTCGCGCAGGCGATCGGTACGGAAATTAAAACAAATCACCACATCACCTTCATTCAGTGTGGCCAGGGGTGTTCCGTTGTTGTTGGTAATAACCGCGGGTTTAATGAACTCATCGGTCACATTTTGGCTGTATGATGACCGAATGGCCTCTGCGGCAGACACAAACCTGTCTCCTTTCCCTTGGGTAAGCATATCCCAGGCTTCTTTTACACGTTTCCATCGCTTGTCGCGGTCCATGGCGTAGTACCTGCCGCAGACACTGGCAATTTTACCCGTGGTTTTTGCCAGGTGGTCTTCCAGCTGAGCAATAAACCCAAGCCCGCTTTTGGGGTCGGTATCCCGTCCATCGGTAAAGGCATGAACGAACAAACCACCGAATTTCAGTTCCCGGGCCATGCTTGCCAGTCCAAACAGGTGATCCATGGCAGCATGCACCCCTCCGTCCGAAACCAGTCCAAACAGGTGGATGTTTTTACTGTTCTTTTGGGCATGGTGGAATGCCTCCAGCAAAACGGGATTTTGCATAAAACTTCCGTCTCTGACGGCCTGAGAAATCCTTACAAGATCCTGAAATACAATGCGCCCTGCGCCAATATTCAAATGGCCCACTTCGGAATTTCCCATTTGCCCCTGGGGCAGACCGACATCCTCTCCCGAGGTTCTCAGCAGGGTGTGGGGGACAATATTGTAAAGAGACTTTGTAAAAGGTACGCCGGCCTGATGAATGATGTCTGAGGCATCCGAATTGCCTTTGCCCCAGCCATCCAGAATGACCAGCATTGCTTTGCTATGTTCTGACATGATAAGAATTTTAGAAAATTAATGAATCAACCGGTGCTGCGGATGGCTTCTACCGGATCAAGGCGTGAAGCGCTCCAGGCAGGAATGAATCCCGATATAAGACCGATAATTGCGGAAACATTCAGTCCAAGCAAAATGTTTCCGGTGGTAAGTGAAAAGTCAAGGCCAAACATGCTGGCCACGGCAGAAGTTCCTGCAAATACCAGCAGCAGGCCAACCGCACCCCCAATCAGGCTTAACAGTACGGCCTCAAAGAGGAACTGCCAGAGGATAAAATAATTCTTTGCACCAAGGGCTTTTTGAATGCCAATAATACTGGTTCTTTCCCTGACAGAAACAAACATGATGTTGGCGATGCCGAAACCACCCACCAGGATAGAGAAGCCTCCGATTACCCAGCCTGCCAGTTTGATGATGGCAAACAAACCATCAAAACCCTGGGAAATAAGGCTTGGCTCATTCAAAGCAAAATTGTCATCGGCATAAGGCTTCAGCCTTCTTACCGCACGCATTACTCCGGTAAGATCGTCTATAAGTTCCTCATTGCTGATGCCGGGTCTGGCTTTTGCCAGGATGGTCGGGCTGTGCCTTTCCCGGTTTACATCGATAAACTGGCTTAGGAAGGGAATGGGAAGGATGATGGTATTGTCATGGCCGGCACTTCCAAATGTACTATTGCCTTCCCTTTCTGTGATTCCGATAACACCAACATACCTGCCAAATATTTTGATTGATTTGCCTAGAGGGTCGGCATCTGGAAACAAACGGCTGGCAATTTCCGCACCCAGAACTGCCACATTCCTTCCTGCCGATGCTTCTGCATAGGTAAAAAAGCGTCCGTCCTGCATTTCAAAGACCCTTACCTGCTCGTAATCAGCGGTAACTCCCATCACCGAGGTCCTTTCTATGCTTGTGTTCTGGTATTCCACATTGCGGTTGGTAAATGCCATAAATACAGCAGATTCTACCGTATGTGCCCTTCTTTGTATCTCTGAAAGCTCATCCAGTCTTACCGTGGGCCGGTTCATATAGCGCCACCACTGGTATTCTCCTCCAAAAGCCCAAGGCCATTTTTCTACATAAACCACATTGTTGCCCAGGGACTCAATGCTGCTCCGGATCTGCCGCTCCAGGGCATCAACAACAGAAAACACCGATATTATGGAAAAAATACCAATGGTTATGCCAAGCAGGGTGAGTAGTGTCCTTAGTTTGTTTGCCAGGATGGAAGTGAAGGCAAACACAACACTCTCCTTGATCAGTTTAATGAATTGAATAAAAATCGGAATGGTTTTCATGGTGCTTTATATGGTTGCTGTTGCTTCAGGATGGTGTTTTCAGGGTTCGCATGAGCTCGGTAGCGTAAACAAAGGCGTCCAGTTCCGGATTGTCCGCATGCAGGATGTCGTTGCGGGATCCTTCCCACCAAAGACGACCCTGATGCAGGAAACACACCTTGTCTCCAATCTCCATTACGCTGTTCATGTCATGGGTGTTTACAATGGTTGTCATCTGATACTCCTCGGTAATATCGCGGATCAGCTTGTCTATC
>CAZFOI010000021.1:0-11003 GCA_964520605.1 uncultured Bacteroidales bacterium | reverse complement strand
CCTGGGGAGAGGTTTTGGTAACCGAACCCAGTGGCGTAGTGGGTGAATACTGGCATTTGGTAAGTCCATAAATCTCGTTGTTAAACAACATGATGTTTACGTCGATGTTGCGCCTGAGTATATGGATGAAATGGTTTCCGCCAATGGCCATGGAATCACCGTCTCCCGTGGCAATCCACACGCTGAGCCCGGGATTGGCCAGTTTCAGGCCACTGGCAATGGCCATGGCCCTGCCGTGGATTCCATGAAAACCATAGGTGTTCACATAGTATGGGAAGCGGGAAGAGCAACCGATACCGGAAACCATGGCGAAGTTTTCCTTTTTATAGCCAATGCGCGGAAATACATTGGCCACTGCCGCCAAAATGGCATGGGCACCGCAACCCGGGCACCATTTAACCATCTGATCACTAACAAAGTCTTCTTTTGTCAGCTCAACGGGCGAAGCTTCAATTCTTTCTTTCTCTAACATATCGATTATTCCTCCAATAGTTTTGTGAATGCATCAGCAAGTTCCTGCACATGGAACGGCAGACCCTGAACCTTGTTGTATTGATAGTACCGGAATTCCGGATGGGTCATGCGCAGATAATTTACCATCTGACCCATATTCAATTCACACACGACAATTTTCTTAAACTTAGAGAATATGTCTTTGGTGTTGATTGGAAGTGGTTTGATGTAGTGGAAATGGGCAAAACTAACCTTCTTGCCTTCTTCCTGCATGCGCTTCACTGCAGACAGCAGTGCACCGTGGGTGCCCCCCCAGCCAACAACCAAAAGGTCTCCTGATTCTTCGCCCACCACATCCTGAAGTGGGATATAGTCTGCCACACGGTTAACCTTCTCTTCACGAATATTTACCATCAACTGATGGTTAAGCGGATCGGTAGAGACGTTTCCGTCAATATTGGTCTTCTCAAGGCCACCAATGCGGTGTCTGAGCCCTTCCGTTCCGGGAGCAGCCCACTGGCGAACCAGGGTTTTTTCATCCCTGCGGTAAGGCTTGAAGCTTTTGTCATTGGGTGTGGCCAGAGGTGGTTTGATCTCAGGCAGATCCTGAACCTTGGGAATACGGAAGAGTTCCGAACCAAAACCAAGATAACCATCGGTCAATAATATCGTCGGCGTCATATGCTCAACAGACAGCTTGCTCGCCATAAAGGCATAATGAAAACAATTGGCCGGGCTGGAGGCAGCAATTACGATCATGGGGCATTCCCCGTTTCTACCAAACAAGGCCTGATAAAGGTCGCTCTGCTCACTCTTTGTAGGCATCCCAGTGGATGGGCCGGCACGCTGAACGTTCACGATAACAAGGGGAAGCTCGGTGATTACTGCAAGACCCATGGCCTCGCTCTTAAGAGACAAACCGGGACCGGAGGTGGTGGTAACGGCAAGGCAGCCCCCAAAACTGGCACCTATGGCCGAGCAAATTCCGGCAATCTCGTCTTCAGCCTGAAAAACCTTGGCGCCAAGAGATTTATGCTTCGCAAGCTCCATGAGGATTTCAGTGGCCGGTGTAATCGGGTAAGAGCCCAAAAAGAGCTCAAGCCCGCTGCGCTCTGCAGCTGCCAGCAAACCCCATGCAGTGGCAACGTTGCCTGTAATATTTCTATACAAACCCTTTTCGAGTTTCGCAGGCCCCACCCTGAAGGTAGTCTGGATGGCCTCAACAGTCTCGGCATAATTAAAACCGGCTTTCAGGGCAGTCTGATTGGCCTGGGAAACCTTGGGCTTGTCCTTGAATTTTTTATTAATGAAATCAAGGGTGGCATTCAGATCTTTGTGGAAGAGATAATAGGTAATACCAAGCACGAACATGTTCTTGGTACGTTCGGCAACCCTTTTGTCTACGCCAAGTTCCTTCAGGCTTTCCTGAGTAAGCTCGGTAATCGGAACTTTGATTAGCTGATAGGAATCAAGGCTGCCGTCTTCGAGCGGATTCATCTGATACCCGGCCTTTTCAATAGCCTTTTCTTCAAATGCACTGGAGTCGACCACAATGGTAGCACCCGGCTTTGCCCATTTCAGGTTGGCCCTGAGGGAGGCAGGATTCATGGCTACCAAAACATCACAAAGGTCGCCTGTTGTGTGGATTTTTCGCTGACCCAGGTGTACCTGAAAACCACTCACACCGGCAATGGTGTTATGGGGTGCCCGGATTTCAGCCGGAAAGTCAGGAAATGTGGCCAGGTCGTTGCCCGAAAGCGCCGCAGAATCGGAAAACAGAGATCCGGTAAGCTGCATCCCGTCTCCCGAGTCACCTACGAACTTTACTACCACATCCTCCAGCTCAACGATATTCGCTTTTTTGCTCATCATAAAAAAATGATTTTGAGAAGAGAATGAAAGGATTATTCAATGGTTTAACCATTTGATTTGACGCTGCGAAGTTAAGGGTAATATTTTGAACAGGCCGAAAAAATCGGTAGCTTTTTATGAAAACCATGCGGTTTTAACCCTTTTAATCGCTGTATTTATTTATACCCATTTCAAATTATGTGAAACAACCAAAAAACTACTTTTTATTTGTTTTAAGCCAGTATATTTGCACTGAATTAACCACTTTACTAACCAAAAGAGTACAGAGATGGCTTACGTAATCACAGACGATTGCACTGCTTGTGGCAGCTGCATCGACGAGTGCCCGGTTGACGCAATATCCGAAGGTGACATCTACAAAATTGACCCGGACGTATGCACAGATTGTGGTTCTTGTGCAGATGTCTGCCCGGTTGAAGCAATTCATCCAGAATAAATCCCCGCTTTCCGGATTTATCACCGGCAGGAAAAAAACAGACGGATTCACTCGGGTGAATCCGTCTGTTTTATTATGATCTCAGAGGCTATTCTTTAATACACCGCACAGAAAGTCCGGTTTGCATGCTGGTAGAACTTACATGAATGAAACTGTCCCTGTCATAGGCAATGGCAACATACCAGGCATTGAAACCTTCCAGGCCGCTCTGCTTCCACCAATACCCGTATTCACCTGCTGCCTCAAACTGACCATGATCGTCGCGGCGACCACCGGGCAGGGCAGCAAACTCAAATGAATCAGATAAATCGGTGGCGGATCCACTCCATTCTCTCCAACGTGGATGCTCACCGGGGTGCATTCTGGAGCTCTTCAGCAGGCTGCCCGACAGACTGGAATCCCCGACGTAGTCAGATAAAACAGTCCAATCCTCATGGGTGGGAACACGCCAGCCGCCGGGACATAGCTTTCCGGATTGTGCTGCATGCGCATTATACAATGCACCGTATGCACCCAACACCTGCTCTGCCCCATCCAAACCATCCAATTCGCCGTGACTGTAAACAGCATATGCACCCGTTGCTGTTTGCCACCATTGAATGTTTGTAAGGTCAGACATAATGGATGTCCCATCGTTGTAACGGCTAACCCTGAGATTTTCTGCCATCCATACCTGGCTCCCAATGGAAACGATGCGGTACGTATTCCCATCAATATCTTCGAGGATTTCGGGTGTTTCCGGTACTTCCGGGTCTGCATCGTTTTCCTTCTCACAAGCGGGAGAAATCAGAACAAACAGCCCTAACAACAGTAAAGCCAAAATTGAATTCATTCTTGTTTTCATGGTAATCTTAATTTGATATAGTAAAAAAGTTATCTGACTATGAAATACAAATTCCATTCCAAAAAACCCTGCAAACACAACCGTTATGCTCAATGTGTTCATATGTTTTTGACCCTTAGGTGTTTTATGGGAATCAAATATTTCATGTACCTTTGATTTCCTTTTACACCAATCATGAGCAAGCCCGACAATGCCAACACCGTAATGAGTTTCTGGAAACACCTGGAAGAACTCCGGGGCCATCTTATTCGCTCTGCCGTGGCGGTGGTGGGAATGGCCATTCTTGCATTTATTAACCGGGATCTGCTCTTTAATAATGTCATCCTGGCCCCAAAGGAGCCCTACTTTTTCACCAACAGGTTGTTTTGCCATCTTTCTCAGACACTGAATATTCCGGCCCTGTGCATCAATGCCAATCCGGTTCGCATCATCAACATAGACATGGCCGGACAATTTACTACCCATGTTGTCACTTCCTTAATTGCCGGGCTGTTGGTAGCAGTACCTTATGTAATCTGGGAGATATGGAGATTCATTCGCCCGGGTCTGAATCCCGGAGAACGCGCCCACTCGAGAGGGGCCGTGCTGATAACCTCCGGGCTGTTCCTCACCGGGGTGTTTTTTGCCTATTTTCTGATTGTACCTCTATCGGTAAACTTTCTGGGTTCCTATCAGGTAAGCGGGCTGGTAGAAAACCAGATTGCCCTGAGATCATACATCAGCACCATTACCACCATTACACTGGCAACCGGACTCGTCTTTGAACTGCCGGTGTTTGTATATTTTCTCAGCAAGGCAGGCATCGTTACCCCCGGCATGATGAAAAAGAATCGCAAAATGGCCTTTATTCTGATTCTGGTGCTTTCTGCCATTATTACACCTCCCGATGTATTCAGCCAGATTATGGTGGGCATTCCGCTTTTTGTGCTCTATGAATTCAGCATACGTATATCCGCAAGGATAGAACGCGCCCGCCTGGCTTGAACCTTTTAGGCTTTAAAGCGTTACACATTCTGACTGCATGCAATGGCATCCCGTATTGCATGCCGGTACAAATGGTCAATCATGCTTTAATCCAATGCTTCCCATATGAACAACGCACAATTTTATTACGATCGTCCGGAAAATGAACCGGTATTTGCCTACACAGAAAACACTCCGGAAAGACTGGCCCTGGAAAAAGAGCTGGAACGCCAAAGCAATACAGTAATCGACATTCCATTAATCATTGGAGGTAAAGAGATACGAACGGGCAAAACAGGAAAGCTTACCATGCCCCACAACCATGGCCATGTGCTGGCAACCTACCATATGGCCGGCGAAAAAGAAGTGCAGATGGCCATTGACGCTGCCCTTAGTGCACACAGGCAATGGGCTGTGATGTCCTGGGTGGAAAGGGTTTCCATTACCCTGAAAGCAGCCGAACTCCTTTCAAAAAAATATCGCTATCTGATCAATGCCGCTACCATGGCCGGTCAGGGAAAAAATGCCTATCAGGCAGAAATTGATGCCGTGTGTGAGACCATCGATTTTATTCGGTTCAACGCTCACTATGTGTCGGAAATATACAATGACCAGCCCCATTCAGAGACAGGCAATCTGAACCGTCTTGAGTACAGACCGCTGGAAGGATTTGTTTTTGCCGTAAGTCCCTTTAACTTCACAGCTATTGCATCCAATCTGGTTCTTGCACCGGCCGTTCTGGGCAATACGGTGGTTTGGAAGCCGGCAACCACTTCCCTGCTTTCCAACTATTATCTGATGAAAATCTTTAAAGAAGCCGGACTGCCCGATGGGGTAATCAATTTCATTCCGGGTTCGGGAGCCATGATAGGCAACATCGCCCTGAATCATAAAGACCTGGCAGGCGTGCACTTTACCGGGGGCAACAGCACTTTTAACCATATATGGAAAACCGTTGCCAACAACCTGGAAAATTACCGGTCCTATCCGCGCCTGGTGGGAGAGACAGGCGGAAAAGATTTTGTTTTTGTTCATCCATCTGCTGATCCCGATGAAGTTGCAACGGCATTGGTGAGGGGAGCTTTTGAGTTTCAGGGGCAAAAATGTTCGGCAGCCTCCCGGGCCTACATACCGGCCTCTCTTTGGGATTCCATAAAAAGAAGAATCGAGGCAAACCTTAAGCGAATTCAAAAGGGCGACCCCAAAGACTTCTGCAACTTCGTGAATGCGGTAATTGACAAAGCTGCCTATGACAGAATCATGGGTTATATCAATAAGGCAAGAAACACTCCTGATGCAGAAATCCTTTTTGGAGGGAATGGGGATGATTCAAGGGGGTACTTTATTGATCCCACTGTAATCCTGGCCAGGGATCCGCATTTTGTAACCATGGAAGAGGAGATTTTTGGCCCGGTGCTCAGCGTGCATGTGTATCCGGATGAAGCATTTGAAAAAACCCTGGAACTCTGCGACAATACTTCTCCCTATGGATTAACCGGAGCCATTTTCAGCAAGGATCGTTATGCAACCGTTAAGGCATGCGCCACCCTGAGATATGCTGCCGGAAACTTTTACATTAACGACAAGCCAACCGGAGCCGTGGTGGGGCAACAGCCGTTCGGGGGTTCACGGCAGTCGGGCACCAATGACAAGGCCGGGTCTTACCTGAACCTTTTGCGTTGGGTTAATCCCAGAACCATCAAGGAAACTTTCCTTCCGCCTACCGACTTCCGTTATCCTTTCATGCACGAAGGGAAATGCGGTTGCTAAAGCACGGTCATTTCTCCCCTTAGGGGTTTCTGAAAATACATTTTGATCTTTTCTGCCGGATAACCGTTGCCAAGCAAATACATAAGCTTGGTAACGGCCGCTTCGGTGGTGATGTCGTAGCCGCTTACCACCCCGATTTTTTTCAGGCCGATGCCGGTTTCATACTTGCCCATATCCACAGAGCCTCCACGGCACTGGGTAACATTGCAGATGATTACCCCCCGGTCTATGGCTTCCCTGATGGCATCCAGAAACCAGGATGCGTTTGGTGCATTACCCGATCCATAGGTCTCCATTACCACGGCCCTGAGCCCGTCAATTGAAAGAATGGTTCTGACCACATCAGGGTGCATGCCAGGAAAAATTTTCAATATGGCCAGGCGGGTATCGAGTTGGGTAAATATGCGAAACTCCTGATCTGTGGCCTGGTGAATGGCAGCCTCATTGTATCTTATGTGCACCCCGGCATTGGCAAGCACCGGATAATTTACAGACCTGAAAGCCTCAAAATGCTCTGCATTAAACTTATGGGTCCGGTTGCCCCGGTACAGTTGATATTCAAAATAGATACACACCTCCGGGACCATGGCACGACCGTCCTTTCTGGCCGCGGCAATTTCAACGGAGGTAATGAAGTTTTCTTTTCCATCGGTTCGAATCATTCCCATGGGCAATTGGGAACCGGTAAGGACCACCGGCTTGGCCAGATTTTCAAGCATGAAGCTGAGTGCCGAAGCAGTATAGGCCATGGTGTCTGATCCGTGTAAAATCACAAATCCATCATATGCCTCATAATTTGCTTCAATAAGCTTGGCCAGCCTTACCCAAACCTCGGGATCCATATTGGAAGAATCAATGATCGGGTCAAAGGAAATACTGTCAATTCTGAAATTGAACTTCTTTATTTCCGGTACCTGATCGGTGAGGTGTTCGAAATCAAAAGGATTCAGTGTTCCGGTGGCACTGTCTTCTACCATTCCAATGGTACCGCCGGTGTAAATAACCAGTATGGATGTTTTTGATTCCATGATCTTGGAATTAAGTGTCATTTTGGCTAAAGGCCAAACAGCTTAACCGCATTGGCGGTGGTAGCAGTTGCCACCCTGTCTGTGGAAACCTTTAGCAATTCAGCAATCTTTTCTGCAATTATGGGGATCCAGGCACTCTCATTTCTTTTTCCTCTGTGGGGTACCGGCGGAAGATAAGGGGCATCTGTTTCCAGCACAATATGATCCAGGCCAACGGCCTCAACCACCCTGGCCATGGTGCTGTTCTTATAAGTAACCACACCTCCGATTCCGAGCATAAAACCCAACTCAATGGCTTTTATGGCATCCGGAACATTTCCCGGGAAGCAATGGAATACCCCCCTGAGACCCTCCCCCTGATAATCGCGCAAAACCATGAAAATCTCGTTCAGGGATTTGCGCGAATGGATTACCAATGGCAAATTGTATTTAATGGCCAGCCCGATGTGCTCCTGAAATGAAACAATCTGCTCATTGAAATGGGTTTTGTCCCAGTATAGGTCGATGCCGGTCTCCCCTACGGCAACAAAATTTTCCCGATCAAACCAATCACTTATCTCATCCAGCTGCCTGCGATAGTCCTGCTTAACAGAAGTAGGATGCAGGGCCATCATGGGAAGGCACCGCCCGGGATAATCCCCGGCCACCTGCATCATTGCCTCAATGGTGGATGCATCCACATTGGGCATAAGCAGACGGTCTACTCCTGCTGCGTTGGCAAGAGAAATCGAATCGGCACGATCGGCATCGAACTGTTCAAGATAAATGTGGGTATGGGTATCAATGAAGCGCATCCTCGCCAAACTTTTTCCCCACCTCATCCAGCATAATCCGGGTCATGCGTTTCAGGTCATAAGTGGTGCGCAGGCCCCAGTCCTTTCTGGCAACACTGTCGTCTATGCTGCGGGGCCAGGAATCTGCAATGGCCTGACGGAAATCGGGTTCGTAAGAGATGCTGAACTCCGGAACAGACTTCCTGATCTCTGCAGCGATTTCTTTTGGAGAGAAACTGATGCCGGCCACATTGTAGCTGCTTCTTACTTTGATGTCAGCGGCATCGGCCTCCATAATACCTATGGTTGCATTGATGGCATCCTCCATGAACATCATGGGGAGGTAGGTGTTTTCGCTAAGAAAACATTCGTATTTTTTTTGTTTAACGGCATCATAAAAAATCTCAACGGCATAATCTGTGGTTCCCCCACCCGCTTCGGTTTTGTAACTGATCAATCCGGGATACCTCAGGCTGCGGCCATCAACCCCGTATTTCTGAAAATAATACTCCAACCATCGCTCTCCGGCAAGCTTGCTGATTCCATAAACGGTATTGGGCTCCATTACTGTGAATTGCGGTGTGTCGACCCTTGGGGTGGTGGGGCCAAAAACGGCTATGGAGCTGGGCCAGAACACCTTGTTTAGCTTCAATTCCCTTGAGAGTTCAAGAACATTCAGCAGACTCTCCATATTGATGTGCCAACTGGCAATGGGTTTTTTTTCTGCATTTCCCGAAAGGATGGCTGCAAGGTGATAAATCTGGGTAATCTTGTTGCGGCTTACCGTTCCAAACAACCGATGGGTATCCAGTACATCCAGTATTTCGAAAGGTCCGCCTTCGGTAATCTCCCTGGCGGCTGGTTTGATGTCGGTGGCAACCACATTGTCGTTGCCATACAATTTACGGAGTTCCAGGGTGAGTTCCGAACCAATTTGTCCGGCGCATCCAATCACAAGAATTTTTTCCATGAGGGCTGAGCTTTTGGTGTGGGTGAATTTTTGGGGCAAAGATAGAAAACTTGGTGCAAAAGCCATACATTTGCATGGCAAGCACTGGTTCAACCAAACCCCTTTCAATGGAAAGTTTTGTTGTTTCGGCGAGAAAATATCGCCCGGTTACATTCGATACGGTGGTGGGACAACCGTCCATCACCCTTACACTGAAAAACGCCATTAAAAACAAGCAGTTGGCACAGGCCTTTTTGTTTACCGGGCCAAGGGGGGTTGGCAAAACAACCTGTGCCCGTATTTTGGCCAAAACCATCAACTGTTTCAATCTTTCCGACAATATTGAGGCCTGCAATGTTTGCGAATCCTGCCAGTCTTTTAACCGTTCCCACTCCTTCAACATTTTTGAACTTGATGCCGCATCGAACAGTTCGGTAGACGACATCCGGAATCTGGTAGATCAGGTGCGCATCCCCCCCCAGGTAGGCAAATACAAAGTGTACATCATTGACGAGGTACACATGCTATCAGCCAATGCCTTCAATGCATTCTTAAAAACCCTTGAGGAACCGCCTGCCTATGCAAAGTTTATTTTGGCCACAACAGAAAGACACAAAATCATTCCTACGATTTTGTCCCGTTGTCAGATTTTCGATTTTGCCAGAATCAGCGTAAATGACATTATCCGGCAACTACAGTTTGTTGCTGAGAAAGAAAACATCCGGGCAGAAGAAGAAGCCCTGCGCATCATTGCCCGAAAGGCCGATGGGGCCATGCGGGATGCATTGTCTATTTTCGACCAGCTGGTAAGCTTTACCGGAAACAGCGTTACCTATCAGCAAACCATTGACAATCTTAATGTCCTGGATTATGATTACTTCTTTAAAATGACCGATCTGGTGCTCCAGGGAGACACCCCGGGCATACTGCTGCTTTTGGAAGAAATCATTCAAAAGGGATTTGAGTGTCTTGACTTTCTATCCGGGTATGGACAGCACCTGCGCAATCTTTTGGTTTCGAAAAACCCACAGACTGCACAACTAATGGAGGAAGGGGATGACGTAAGGCAGCGATATGTGAAACAGGGGGCACTATGCGAAGGGGAATTCCTGTTGCAGGCACTGGACATTAACAACAGGGCGGATGTTCAATACAAATACTCCTCGAACAAGCGGCTGCTCCTGGAACTGACCATGCTGCAAACCGCTGAAGCGGTAAAAAAAAAAGTCCCTGAATCAGGCATAGAGGATGCATACCCATTGCCGGCCCCTCCATCCCAGGTTGTAGCGGGAAACAGGGAACGGCCTGCTGCCGTTGACCAAAGTCCGGAAAAAGGACCTCCTGCGCCCATACAGTCTGAGCCGGTGATACCCAAACCGAAAGAACCTGAAACAACCACTACCCCTGTCGGAGAAAAGCCGGCACAACCCCCAAGGGTAAACATTCCAGGATTAAGCATCCGGATTCGGGAAGAAGCGGAGGAAGAAGAACCTGCCGATGATCTTTTGCCGGAGGATTTGCAGGATCTGGATAATGAAGCCGAACAAAATACAGACCCACTGGAGCTTGCCCGGGTATGGAAGGAATATGCTGCCGGTATCCGGGAAGAGTCCCAGGGATTGTTTCTTGCCATGACCACCCATCCCCCTGAGTTTTTGTCTGATGGCAGCATCAACCTGCATCTGGACAATGAAATACAACAGGACATCATCAGGGAAAGACGCGCAGATATTCTGGGGTTTCTTCGCAAAAGATTCCGGAACTACCGCATCGACATCCATTCCAAAGTAAGAGAGAACGGGCATAAGACCAAGGCCTACCTTCCAAAGGAAAAGTGGGAGGCCATGCTGGAAAAAAACCCGGAAATATCCCGACTCAAATCCCTGCTCGATCTGGATTTCGAGTTTTAGCATTC
>CAZFOI010000020.1:0-11171 GCA_964520605.1 uncultured Bacteroidales bacterium | reverse complement strand
CCTACAGTAATCCTGGCCGATATGGTCCCCACCTATTTCGACGAAGCATTCTGGGGAGACTATAATGTTATAGAACCCGATGAATCTATTGAATCAGCCATCAGGAAACTCAACAGGAGGTTTGAAAGGTAGTGGCGGATTCACTATCTTTACCAGCCGGCCGGAAAGCATTCCGGCCGGCTGGCCATACCCCCAAAGCAGCTCCCGATGCAATTGCAGGAACTCATAACACACCAGAGGATACAAAAGGGCGATGTTGCGGCATTCGAAACCATCTTCAGGAAATATTATGCCCAGCTTTGCCGATATGCCCGGCAATTTGTGAAGGATTCTGAAACAGCAGAGGAAATTGTACAGGACTTGTTCTATCATTATTGGAAAGACCGTAGCGAAATAAACGTTCATTTTTCACTGAAAAACTACTTGTTCAGGTCTGTACGCAACAAAGCGCTCAAGCACCTTGATCAGATTGCGGTACGCAACAGGTATGCCGCTGAAAAGCTTACCGGAATGACCAATGCCGAACCATTTACCCAGGCAGAATGGACAACAACCAGGGAATTGCAGAGAGTGGTTAATAAAACCCTTGAAAGCCTGCCCGAAAGAACACGAACCATTTTTATCATGAACCGCTTCGAAGGAATGACATACCGCCAGATAGCAGAAACCCTCTCAATATCTGTAAAGACTGTTGAGGCCAATATGAGCAAAGCTTTGCTGGCTCTAAAAGACAAACTGGGGTCCTGACACCCCCATACCCATCACTCATGAATACGCCCGACACACAATTCGAAACCAACACCAGCCAGGCATGGGATAAACTCCGGTCCAGGCTGGAACACGATGGTCTTCTGAATACTGAAATGCAAACAAAAACCAGACCCGTGCTTCTCCCTCAAATGAAATGGGCTGCCTCATTATTGGTTTTGGCTGTTACAGCTGGCATGCTGTATTACCTGTTTGGTAAAAATGAACAAAAAATGGCCATGTTCAATGATTCTCCGGAAATAACCCTGGTTGGCCTAATGCCGGATGGCACTACCGTTTACCTTAACGGCAATTCCGGCATAGAGTACAATGAAGAATACGGAAAAGAAACCAGAACCATCCGGCTCAATGGGGAAGCGTATTTCAGGGTAACATCAGACGCCCGGCTTCCTTTCATTGTAAACACCAGGGAGCTAAGCGTAAGGGTTACCGGCACAAGCTTTCATGTGAAACAGGCGGGAAACGGCCGAACGGAGCTTTATGTAGATGAAGGATCGGTTGAGGTAAGTGCAGGCCGCAGATCCTCGCATATGCTCGACGTCTCTAAAGGCGAACTATTGGTTTTTGATGCCGGTGAAATGACCAGGTTTTCAAAACCCGGGCTGGAAACCTCTTCCTGGAAAAACCAGCGGATACACTTTCGGGATGAGACCCTGGGAGACATTTTCTCTGTCATCAACAGCCAGTTTGGCTGGTCATTGTCTGCTGCAAATGATCAGATAGCCAGTCGTCGACTTACCGTTACGTTTTTTAACAATGACCTTTCATCTGTGGTTGAGCTTATCCGTTTGTCTATGAATCTTGAACCGGAATACCGGGAAAATACCGCAATAGTCTTTAATCATCATTGAAAACATGGCTCTCATATTTGCCCTCAATTGATGTCAGGATGTCTAAGGGACTGACCCTGCTTTTCATTGCCCTTTTAATCAGCACAGGCAAAGGCGTTTGCCAGGACGATGTGTTTTCTGCCACCATAAGACTGCCAAGGCAACACACCACCATTTACCAGATTTTCAATCAAATTACCCAGCAAACAGGGTATTTTTTTATATACGATTCTGAACTGGTCAATAGCAACCGGCGGGTGCGACTGGGACAAACCCGTCAGGATTTGAAAAGCCTGCTTCGCAACCTGGTGGATGATCCCCAGCTGGAATTCAAAGCCATTGACACCCATATCCTGATATATAATCCCCGGAAAACCTTACCAGAAATTGCGAAACCGCCCGTTGACACGGAAATTCCAATGAAGCCACTGGTAATTAATGGAAGGGTGCTTGACCGGGAAAACAGATCGGCCCTTCCCTTTGCATCAGTAGGTTTCCCGGAAAAAGGCATTGGGGTATTTACGAACGCCGATGGCCGGTTCAGGCTTATTGTTCCTCCAGCGCTTCTAAATTCACAAATACGGGTATCCTATATGGGCTACCGAAGCCAGCAACTTCCTGTGGCTTTGTTTTCAGAAGGACAGGTAGATGTATTGCTCGAGACCGAGTTGATTTCCATGCAGGAGGTTATCATCCGATACTTTGACCCTGAGGCCATTGTCAGGGAAGCCCTGAAACAAAAAAGTGAAAACTTCAGTCCTGCACCGAGAACACACTATAGCTTTTATCGTGAAGCGGTTTTGCGAAACCAGAAAGTGATGAACTATTCCGAAGCGATATTCAAAATACACAAAGCCGCCTACAACAATCCTTTTGAACACGACGAACTGCAACTGCTCAAATCAAGGAAAATTGTCAATACCGACAATACCGACACCCTGCTGCTGAAAATTGAAGCCGGCGTAAAAAGCGCATTGGAGCTCGATATAATGAAGAACATGCCGGATTTTCTGGAACCCAGATATATGGAAAACTACAAGTTTATCAGGGCCGATATTGTTACTTTCCGATCCAGAACCGCCTACGCCATTGAGTTCGTTCAGGCAGATCATATCCGAACGGCCCTTCATATGGGAATTCTTTATATAGACATGGAGACCCTTGCCTTTTTAGGTGCTGATTTCGAAGTAAATCCAAAATACATCAACAATTCCCAGTTCCAGTTCTTCACCAAAAGAAGCAGGGAATATATCGCAAATATTGAAAGGGTATTTTACACCGTCAGTTATGCATGGTTCGATGGCAGCTACCATTTGCAGCACGTAAGGGGTGATCTGAAAATGCGTTTTCGCAGGAAAAACAGGTTTTTTTCAACCCAATATGAGGCCTTTTTAGAAATGGCCACAGGAAAAATCGACTCATTGCCTCCCACTTCACGTATTCCTTTACGAGAACGCTTCCACACCCATGTAATCTTCGCAGATATGGATCAGGATTATGATTATTCCTTTTGGGGAGAATACAACATCATCCCGCCAGAGTTACACATAAGCGAATCCCTGATGCAAATACGCGCGAAGATCGAAAGCATAATCAGCGAAGAATCTTCCCCCGATTGAACCATTGAAGCGGGATTGCGTTAGTAACAATATCCTTCATCAATCGGAAGCCATTTAATGAATCACATAGTAGATATATTGTCTATTGGGCTGATTACCCATGACACCCTCAGCATTATTACGGAAAGACCTCCGGCTTACAGTTTCTCCCCGGGACAGGGAACCTGGATTGCAATCAATAAAAATGGATTGTCGGAAGACAAAAGACCCTTTTCATTTGCCTCAGCACCAGATGATGAAAAGATAGAATTCATCATAAAGGTCTACCCCGGTCATGACGGAACCACAGACAGAATGCTCCATATGCAGACCGGAGACAAGCTCATTCTGCATGATGTTTTTGGATCGATCGGCTATCGGGGCAAGGGCTTATTTATTGCCGGCGGGGCCGGCGTTACCCCATTTTTGTCAATTTTCAGAGATCTTGATAAGCAGCAGATGCTTAAAGGCAATAAGCTGCTGTATTTCAACAAAACCATTCGGGATATAATCCTTCACAAGGAAATAAACAGAATGTTCAACAGCGATGTTACACACATCCTTTCTGAAGAACACCAATCCGGATATGCCTATGGACTGGTCTCTGAACCGGCCATCGCTTCGCAATTGGAACCAAATGATTTTGTCTACCTTTGCGGGCCTCAGGGCATGATGCGTATGGCGGAACAACAACTCTCCAGTCTGGGAGTTCCTCCTGCGCGCATTGTAAAAGAAAGCTGGTAGGTTTAATCTACCAACAAGAGCTCTTCCAGCAGGTACCCGGCATTACCATATACATCAATCAGATACAGGACATAGCGTATATCAACACTGATCATGCGCTGGTACTTTTCAGAAAAGGCAATGTCAGAAGACATGGCTTCCCAATTGCCATCAAAGGCTATGCCTACCAGATGCCCCCTGGCATTAATTACCGGACTGCCCGAATTGCCACCTGTTATATCTGCATCCGACAGGAACCCTGTCGGGAGAGAGCCGTTTAGGCCGTAGGGTCCAAATTGTCCGCTTTGTAAAAGCTCTATGAGTTTCGGATCTGTCTGATAATGGCCTTCCGGGCGCCTGAGTTTTTCAAGAATTCCCGAAGCAGTAGAAAAAGGATGGTAATATACCCCATCTGCCGGTTGATATCCTTTTACCGTACCATAAGTGAGTCGCATGGTAAAATTTGCATCAGGATAAAAATCCCTGTGATCAAGCATTTCACCAAGACCATCAAGCCACATACGCCTTCCGGGAATATACCATTGATCATTGATCCTGTTCCTCTCTTCACGCAAATCGGATATCTTATCGTAAACCGAATTTGCCAGAATGTAAACAGGGTCGTTTAACAGCACATCATAGGAAGGATTATCCAGAAATTCGGAAAAACGATCCTGATCAGTTAGAATGGAATACCGGAATGCCTTGGCAGCAAAAGCATCGGTGTTTTTCCCGTAATTGTCGCGAATGTTTCTCAAAGCATCCGGAAGAAACACATCATCTACTTTATCAATCACAAAGGCCAACATGGTTCCAAGCATCTCTTCTTCCAATGGGGGATAAAAATCGAATCGCCAGCTAAGCTGGTTTCGAAGCCGCGCCCTTATCCTGGATTGAAGTTCTTCCTGTGGAAAGCGTTCGTTGTTCTGACCAAAGAAAATGGTGCGTGTACTTCGTGCCAATACCATATAGGGGATATTGGAAAGCAGGCTTTCCAGAATATATAAATTGGCCTTCTGATTTGCAAAACGCTCTTGCGTAGCCTTGCGGATCAGTTCCAGTGCCTCCCCATAAGCCTCCATTCTTGCAGGATCCAGCATCAACCATTGGGAAAACTCCTGTTCAAATCTGCGGGCATCCCCTATGACATCAAGGCGTTCGATGGCCTGGTTCTGCCCAATGGAGTACTTCCAGTAGTTGCTTGATCCAAAGTACTTTGAGGCATACTGTAGACGGATGGCCTCGTCCTGATCCATATACTTTTTCCAGATATCCTGACGGATACCTCTTACCTCGGCCCTGACAGGATTTGTTAAACTGTATACCTCTTCAATTTCATGGGAAGTCAGATAGCGGGTTGTGCTGCCAGGATAGCCCAAAACCATAATAAAATCGTCCTCCTTTAAACCCGCCGTACTAATTGGGAAAAAATGTGCCGGTTGATATGGAATATTATCTTCCTTATAAGCCGAGGGTTTTCCGTCAGTCCCCGTATATACCCTGAATACAGCGAAATCCCCATTGTGATTTGGCCATTCCCAGTTATCATAATCTCCGCCAAACTGACCAATATTGTTTGGAGGGGCGCCGACAAGTCTCACATCATTATATACCATATAGGTGAAAAGATAGTATCTCTTACCGGGCCTGAAATACTCTACCGATGCATCCGACATGCCATCCCTTCGGGCGTTAATCTCAATCTGCCGTCTTGATCTCCTGATGGCTGTGGCCATATCCTGGTCAGAAAAATTCGACGCACCCTGCATAACCTGATCGGTTACATCCGTAATGGATTGAAGGAAGGTAACCGAAAGTCCCGGGACAGGAATCTCTTCTTTCTGGCTTTTTGCCCAAAATCCGTTAAACAACAGGTCATTTTCCGGCGTGCTGAGCGATTGCAACTCATCAATGGCGCAATGGTGGTTGGTAAAAAGCAATCCTTTTGCTGAAACCATTTCACCGGTACATCCACCGCCAAAAATTGCCACTGCATCTTTCATGCTGGATTGCTGAAGGGAAAAAATGTCTTCAGCCTTGAGTTCAAAACCCAGGGCCTGCATGCGCTCCAGGTTATGGGTTCTTATGTATTGCAAAAGCCACATGCCCTCGTCTGCCACAGACGAATACATCGTAACGATCAGAAACACCAGAGCCATTGTTATCCTTTTCATATTCAGGTTGTTTGGTTGATTAACGAATGATATCCAATTCATTCAAAATGTGTTTGCTTTGCCCTAGTTTGTCCGTTACAAACAGGACATAGCGCATGTCTGCATTGATCGCTCTGTTGCGCGATTCAATGAAAACTACATCACCGCTCAAAGATTCCCATGAGCCGCAAAATGCAAGGCCGATCAGATGGCCTTCGGCATTCAAAACAGGGCTGCCCGAATTTCCACCGGTAATATCATTATTGGTTATAAAGGCAACCGGAACATTGCCATCCTTTTCATAGATACCAAAATCCTTGTTTCTGTAAAGCTGTTTAAGTGCCTCCGGAACAATAAACTCGTAATTATCCGGGTCTTCCTTTTCCATTACTCCTGTAAGTGTGGTGTACCAGGAATAATATACGGCATCACGGGGTGAATAGCCCTTAACAGAACCATAGGTGAGACGCATGGAGAAATTGGCATCAGGGTAAACAGCCTCCCCACTGCGCCTTTCGAGCTGGGCCTGCATATGCAGGTTACGTCCTTTGCGAAAAGCGTCGCCAAAAGAATTGTTTATATTTCTTAGTTCAATGGCTTTGTCATATATGCTTACTGCGTAGATAACGGCCGGATCCTTAGACAGGTCTGTGTTTCCGGGATTGGCGGTATAAGCCGCAAACCGGTCCTTGTCTGTAAGAACCGAATGTGCAAACATATGCTTAACAAATCGTTCTATATCACCTTCAAAATCAGCATCAATCCGGGAAAAAACTTCAGGCAAATGGGCCTTAGGCAATTTCTCCCTTACCAGCTTCAACATGGCAATGGTAACTTCAAGATCAAGGGGTGGATGATAATCACGGTAAAAACTTTCATTTCTTTGGGCAAACCTTCCGGCTTCCTGCTTTAGCTTCTCTGCAGATGCCGGTTCTCTGTCGAGGCCTCTGTGAAAAACATTTGTTCTTATCCCCATAGTGTATATTTCTGTGCCCATTAGCAGCGCTTCGTTAAGCAATGAGTGCGAAAACAGGGTTTCCCTTCTTGACGCCACCGAAGTTGAGATTAAATCAAGCGCCTGGTCGTATTTTTCAGATCGTCTGGCATCCGAGCGTATCCATGTTCTAAGCTCAATCTCTTCTTGTTCCTTTTTCTGAAGTACATTTTCTGTCAGCAATTGATGGAGCTGTCCCTGTGAGAATTTTAATCCATTGCTGGAATTAAAATGCTTGGAGGCATATTTCAGTCTGATGGCGGGATCTTTCTCCATATGTGACATCATTATTCCAAGCCTCTTTTCACGGGCCATAATTCTTACAGGATGGGTTACCCTGATGAGTTCATCAACTTCTGATGAACTGATGTACCGTTGTGTAAAACCAGGATAGCCCATGATCATGGCAAAATCGCCTTCGTCAAATCCACTGATATCCACATTCAGGTGTTTTGCCGGAACATAGGGAATATTTTGGCTGTTGAAAGTGGCCGGAAGGTTGTTGGCCCCAGCATACACGCGGATAAAGGCAAAATCACCGGTGTGCCTGGGCCATATGAAGTTGTCTGTGTCGCCTCCAAACTTTCCTATGGATGAAGGTGGGGCTCCTACAAGCCTTACATCCTCGAATACCTCATAAATATAAAGCAAGGACAACGCTCCCCTGTAAAACGTCTCGACAAATCCCTGATAGTGGGTCCCCTCTGTATATTCTCTGGCAATGTTTCTTGCAACCAATCGGGAAGAGGACGGGGCTTCAGGATTTTCCATCTCCTGCCCCACTTTCTCTGTAACATCAATGATGCGTCTGAGAAATGAAACAGTCAGCCCCGGCAAGGGTATTTCTTTATTCAAACCATCAGCCCAAAAGCCTTCGGTCAGATAATCATTCGATACACTGCTGATTTTTTGAATATGGTCGTACACCACATGATGATTGGTAAGAACCAAACCAAGCCGGGAAACCACACTTCCCGAACCGGCATTGCCGACATTTACCACAACATCCATCAGGGATGGTCCGTTTTCGTTGTAAATGCTTTCGATCGGGATCCCTAGACCCAGATCCCGCATTATTTGTTCGTTGTATTGTTTCAGGTAAGGCAGCAGCCATACCCCTTCATCGGCAATAGCCGGAGCAATCAAAAAAACCAACAACAGCAGTTTGGTTACCAGTATCTTTTTCATAGAAATTGGTGTAAATCAGGCAACAAATGTAATCACTATTTGGGATTGAAAACAAAAGTCCATTTAAGCATGATCATACTTCCATAGAAAAGACTGTTGGGGAAATGACTGTATTCGACCATAATTCTTTGAGAATCATTTGGGAAATAAGAAATGTTGCCAACAAGTGAGGTTTCGTTCTCCATAACAACCCCTGATTGCGAAAGGGCAGGAAGTTGCAGGTCCTGAAACATGATCCCATACCGGAAACTGGAAGAAGGGGTATATTTTAAAAATGCATATCCCCCCAGGTATTGCTGTGAAGCAAATCTTCTGCTAATCCATTCTGTTTGAAAATGAAGGTTTTTTTCAGCATCATATTCATGGAATATACTCAGGCCTCCCCCAAAGGAATTGAAGCCGCCACCATCTTCCATAATAAATGCCTGATGTGCATCTGCCGTCAGGCGATTCCAGAATGAATGGGCCTCAGTTTGGTGATCGAATTTGGCAAAAGCCTTAAGACCCAGGTTGGTGTTACCTATTGAGAGACCCAAATCCATACTTGGTATTACCTCCATGGCTGTTTCGGACAAGTCTGTTTTTGATGCTTCCAGCCGGAAACCCAGATCAAGAACTCCTGTCTGCACAAGATAGGATGCACGAAGGCCTTCGGTATAGACCCCATGATTGTCTCCCCAATATTCACTGAAAACCCTTGGTTTAATTGCAAATTCAAAATCAGACAAATGGACCTGGTTGGCAAATCCAATGCGAGCCAGCATCTTTCCTGCAGACAGGTTGAAGCCGCTATTGCCGGGCGCCCATTTAAGGAAGAACTCTTCAACTTCAAGACCTATTCCACCCGGGTCAATGTCGCCTGGATCGGTTCCAAGACTTGGATTCAGCAAGGCATGCCATTTGTCGGAATCAAAATGAAAAGCACTAAACAGGGTAAATTGCCTATTAACAAGAAGCTCCATGTCGATCATAATGGCAGCCAGGCCTCCATATAGATTGTTGTTCCCGGCCTGAAATGAATAGAATGTTTCTCCGCCTATTTCAACAAAAAGCTGTGGCCTGGATATGCTGTCGGTCCTGGAGACGGTTTCCGCTGCGAAAAGCGGGCTTTTAATAATGATCAGTGGTATCAGGAGAAGAAGCCCTGAGATCATCAACAAATTCCTGCCAAATGGGTGTCTGTGAATAGAGTAATCCATAATATCTATGCTTTTTTGGATTAGACCATTCAAAAGTAGGCTGGTTTAATCAGCGCACCATATGGGGTCTTGTTAAAAAACCGTTAACGAATAAAACATCTTGATTCTAAATACAAAACCACGTATTTTTGATTACAGGATGCCAGACTTTGTCTGCTGTTTTTTAAGGCAATAGCATGAACAAGCACAAAATCAGACTTATTATAGCCGTATCTGTATTCTCACTGTTAATCCTTGTTGGGCTTCAGGTTCGTTGGGTTGTTAACGGATTTAATTTAACACGGGAGCAATTCGACCACAGGGCAACCCTGGCGATAAACGAAGTGATTGAAGAAGTTTCCAAGTCTTCTGAAATTTACCGCGGATGTACCAATGCCTCTTGCGCCAACTACTCGGAACACTCAGCCACCATTGAGCATGTAATCAATTACAGGATTCTTGACAGTCTGATGGCGGTGAAATTCACCAATTACAGATTGGGATCAGACTACAGGTATAAACTATTCAATGCCGACGAGAGGGATTGCCCGTCTCTGGCCACTTTCTCAAACAAGATATACATGAGGCCCCATGATAATTGCACCACCTGGATGGCCAAAAACTATCAGATCGGGGTTTTCTTCCCCGGCAAGAAGCGCCAGGTTATTGCAGAAATGTCCTTATGGGTGTTGGTTTCATCCCTTGTGATTGTTTTCATTGGAGGCGCCATTTCTTTTATTGTAAGAAATGTTTTACAGCAAAAGAAACTCACTGAGATAAAGAATGATTTTATCAACAACATGACCCACGAGTTCAAAACGCCCTTGTCTACCATTTCACTGGCTACTGATGTTTTGCAAAAATGTGATCCCGCTGTTTCGTCTGATCGAATAAAAAGATACTCTGCCATTATTTCTGAAGAAAACAACCGCATGAAGATGCAGGTAGACTATATTCTCAAGATGGCCCTTTTACAGAGAAAAGAACTTAAACTCAAGCTGGGAGTAGTCAATGTGCACCAGTTGATACAGCAGGTTATTGACAATTTATGCATTGATCAATACAAAAAAAAGGTAGACATTGTCTTTTCGCCAAAGGCATCCGATCCCCATGTTTTTATTGACGAAATGCATTTCACCAACATCGTACTGAATCTGATCAGCAATGCAGCAAAATATTCCCATGATCCGGCAGAAATTCATATTTCCACCCTGGATCTTGCCGGAGGCATTGGGTTGGTTTTCGAAGACAACGGAATTGGAATCAGCCCTCAGGACCAGAAGTTTATTTTTGATAAGTTTTACAGGGTCAGTTCCGGAGACCTCCATGATGTAAAAGGATTCGGTCTGGGGCTTTATTATGTTAAGGAGATGGTGAAGGCACATCAGGGGCAAATCCTGGTAAGAAGTGAACCGGGTAAGGGGTCAAGGTTTTCCATTTTTATCCCCTACATCAACAAAAATTAAACATACGGGAATTATGGCCGGAATAAAAGCCAACATTCTGCTGGTAGAAGACGATACCAATCTGGGGTATGTGGTAAAAGACTTCCTTGAGCTTTCGGGATACAGGGTAGACCTTAAAGAAAATGGCGTCGAGGGTTTAATGGCATTTGAATCCGAGACATACGATATGTGTATACTGGATGTCATGATGCCACTGAAGGATGGATTTACCCTTGCCAGGGAAATTCGTGAAAAAAACAGCATGATTCCCATTGTGTTGCGTACATCAAAATC
>CAZFOI010000019.1:0-11213 GCA_964520605.1 uncultured Bacteroidales bacterium | reverse complement strand
TCCGTCCGGTCTTTACCGATCGCATTGCCCAGGCAAGCTACTACATCGTCCTGAAGAAACCATAGCTGTAATTCCGAAAAATCATTATATTTGTGAACCAAACATACTAATATTTGGCATGACTGGTTCACAAAACTCAAAATTCGACATACTTCTGGCCCTTTACCAGGACAGTCGGTCGGTATTCAGGCTGAAGGACGTTGCCATGCTGAGCGGGGAATCAGACTTCCAGGTTTTAAATAAAAAACTGAACTATCTGGTGCGCCAGGGAAAACTGCTGAATCCACGCAAAGGCGTTTATGCAAAAAAAGATTACCTCAGGGAAGAATTGGCCTGCAACATTTTTGTGCCATCATACATTTCATTGGAATATGTGCTGCAGAAAGCCGGAGTGGTTTTTCAATACGATACGGCCATTACCTCTGTAAGTTATTTAAGCAGGAGCATCGTTGTTGGAGATGATTCGTATAATTACAGAAAGATCAAATCCCCGGTATTGCTGAACACCCGGGGCATTCAACGGCTTTCCAATCATGTAAATATGGCCACTCCGGAGCGGGCCTTTCTCGATCTTCTGTATTTGAACCCCTTGTATTATTTCGACAACATCAACCCGATAAATAAGGACACCATCCTTTCCCTGCTTCCTTTATACGACTCAAAAGCACTTAATGCCCGGGTAATTAAAACACTCCAATATGCTGGATATTAACCGCCATAGGTTCTTTCTGGTTCAGATTCTGAAAGACATCTACTCGGATATCGGGCTGGCCACCTCCCTGGGTTTTAAAGGAGGCACCGCCATGATGTTCTTTTATGATTTGCCGCGTTTTAGCGTTGACCTGGACTTTAACCTGATACATCCGGACAGACAGGATTTGGTTTATGAGAAGGTCAGGGACGTTTTGTTGAAATACGGAACCATTGCCGATGAAGCCAATAAGTATTATGGACCGGTATTGGTGCTTGATTATGGGGCTGGCGAAAGGAAACTAAAGGTCGAGATCTCGAATCGCATATTTGAAAACCGATACGAGACAAAAAACCTGCTTGGAATCAATGTCCTGGTGATGGTTCAGGCCGACATGTTTGCACACAAGGTTTGTGCCCTGCTTGACAGAAGCGTCCTTACCAACCGAGATATTTTTGATTGCTGGTTTTTTATGCAACGGCAAACACCCATTAACACCAGTCTTGTAGAAACCCGCATGCAGATGCCCTACCCGGAGTATATACAGCTGTGTATAGACAAGCTTGAGCAGGCAGGAGACCGCAGCCTGCTTCAGGGGTTGGGAGAGCTGATGGATGCCGAAACCAAGAAATTCGTTAAGACACGCTTGCGCAGCGAGACCATATCATTGTTCCGGTTTTACAAGGAGTTTCCGATTTAGTCCGGCTCCGGGCGGGGGCGGTTCATTACTCACAATTGGAATACCGGAACAGCCACTTTTGGAAGTAGGTGTTGCCGTAATTCTCTACGAATTGTGCCGGATAGTCGAATTGGTTATATTCAATCTGGTAAGTAACCTCCCTGTTACCCATTTCTCCGACCCCCTGGTATTGGATTACGTTGTTCATTGAGGTAAAAGTGCCCGTTAAGCTCGGATCAAATATGAGCCAGATCAGGGGATCGTACACCACAAAGGGGTTTTTCTTGTTGTCATAGGCAAATGTGGTGGTGTTATACAAGACATACTCGATTTTTTCTGTGAGGGGGTTCATTGCTTCTGTCATGGGCGGCAGCCATCCAAGCGGCTTATTTGATCTTTCCCGGGCCAGGGTCTTCATGCCCTCAAATTCATACTCCTCTACCTTTATCAGGTTGCCTGCTTCCCAGGTAAAATCCACGTAATAAACCAGCAACCTGAATTCCTGCATCGCAAAGAAATAGTCCATCCTCACAACATGCTTGTTTTGCATTTGCATGACGATTTCAAAATAGAATTCATCATCCATTAGGGGAGTTGCGGTAACCACATCGCCCGAATAAGAAAAAACAAGGCCATCGATTCCCATAGTGCCTTCGAAAAGTAGTTTTTCTAACCGTCCATCGGCATTATATACAATGGAAATATTTTCATTATCATACATGCGATATTGGGTGAGCCGGTTATTGGCATCATGAATAAATACGATGCTGTCTTTTTCGTTATTCAGTGGCACATGGTTGCTGTCTAAGTCGATGAGATAGATAACCGAGACCTGGCATTCGGGATCTGTAGGTTCGGGATCGTCCTTTTTGCAGGAGACCATCAGCATGGCGGCTGCTGTGAAAATAACAGCCGCTAAAAAGCCGTAACGAAAGGTGTTTGTTTTCATGGTTTTAAAGGGGTTAGAAACTCTTGTTAATCCTTCTTTGCAATTCAATAATCTTATCAATCAAATCATCAAATTTTAACACCTCTCCATATATCATGAATATGGTCATTTCAGAATAATCTCGCTCAAGCTCTTTAATAACTGAATCTGGCGGAATTATGATGATTTTATCAGGAGAATGGTTGCTGTAGTTAAGCCCTCGGAGTGGATTGAATTTTTCTCTGTGGGAAACAATCATGCGATAAAGCCCTTTATCCTGGATTGCTGCCGTTCCATATTCAGTATCCATTAATCTGGCCAGATCATACAAGTGTCTAGAAAGTCGGCTTACGCGAATTCTTTCCGTTTCTTGGGAAAACTCTTCGTGTAACAAAAATATCTTTTCCAAAAAAGTTCTTTGTGGCAGCACTATTGGGGCTAAAAAAGATTTTGCAGCAAACTCGAATTGAGGAAAATTTTCACTCAAAATCGAATTGATTTCTCGCATCTCTGTTGGCTCCATTATTGATCGAGAGCTAAGCTCTATCAACACTCTTTTTGGGAGATATTCCGATGGATCCACTACAGAATTGTAGTGAACTTCAATTACTTGTGGGTCCTTATCTGAGTCAGATACATCTTGGGCAAACAGTTTGCATTCCTTAATTGCCTCCCAAATAATAAATGTTTGTGTAAGGTCTTTAAGAAGATCTGTTGAAATGAACTCACAGGATTGTTTTCTGAGTTTTCTTATCTGTGTTTTGCTTAAGTCTCCCTCAAATCCGAAAAACCTTCTGTCAATTGCAAGGTCAATGTCTTCTGAAAACCGTTCTATTAAATCCCATCCTTTACTCAAAGACGTTCCCCCTTTAAACACAATGTGTTCGCTATATGGCAAAGAAAATAACGCACGTAAACACAGGGTAACCCACCAGTCTTTCTCTATGGCTATGGCCGGCAAACCTGTTTTTTCTGTTGCCTGATTGAGTATTTCAAACCTCCTTCCTTTTGGTAATGTCAGCCAGGTGTTCATCATGTTATTGCCTGCATTAATATTTTACTTATCCAAGCCGGGGATAGCTTTGCGTCGTTTATGATATTCTCTTTCTTCTCGTTCCTTAGAATGGTCTTTAATTTGTTTGCTGTCCAATCATCCGATTTTTTCTGACCAATGGTCTTTAGCGCCTGAATAACCAAACCACTTATTTCACCTTTTACGAGGAGATTTTTCGGGCTTGTTTTTTTAAATGTAATGATTCGTTTTCCAACTTTTACCGTTCTTGCTGCACCATCAGTCAGATAAACTGCTTTCATGGGAACCTGTGTGGATAACCCCAGTTTGTTTAGTGCCTGAACTCCTGTTGGAATAATCCTTGCCTTATCTCGCCTTGCAATAGCTTTTGTAATTTCTTCTGTTGATGGAAATAGAACACCAAGCTCTTTGTCGATTTTTGGATACAAATATACCCCATGGGCCAGGCGTACAAGTTTTCCTTTCTCTTTTAGGCGCAACAACGCTTTCTTAACGCTGTCCGGACTTCCATAGTCAAGAAAGTCGTCTACAAACAGAACGCTCCCTTTGGGGTGGCCCTTCAATGTTTCCGCAATTCTATTTTCTATCTGTGGTCTTTTCATTTGTGTGTTTTCGTCCCAAATTTAGTAAATATTTGGGACGAAAATTGATCTATACGGTTTAATTTTCAGCCAGGCACTCCTCCGCCCTCTTCAGGGCTTCTTCTATATTCGGACACACGTTTTCTCTTCCAAGGCTGTTGACCACCCCGTTTTTCTCCAGGGTTTCCATGGGGCCGGGCTGCACTCCTGACAATATGATGTGAATGCCTTTGGCCCTGGAGCGCCCTATGAAGTTCGTTAAATTTCTAAGGCCGGTGGCATCAACAAAAGGTACCCGCCGCATGCGGATGATGCGGATGCGCGGGCGGATGCCGCTTTGCTTTTCGGCTTCCTCAAACTTGCTGGCAATCCCAAAGAAGAACGGCCCTTTGATCTGAAACACCTCCACGCCGGCAGGGATCTGCAGCCCTTCCTCATCATCAAATAAATGGGAGCGCTCGTCTTCCACCTCCTGGCTGAGCACCTCTATGTGGGTGGTCTCAGAAACCCGTTTCACAAACAGCAGCACGGCCAGCAGCAATCCAAACTGTATGGCCACCGTCAGGTCTATGAATACCGTTAGCAGGAAGGTAACCAAAAGCACCGCCACATCGCTTCGGGCATTGCGCAGCAGGGCCCTGAAGGAACGCCATTCGCTCATGTTATAGGCCACGATCATCAATATGCCCGAGAGGGTGGCCAGGGGTACCAGCCGGGCCAGGCGGCCAAGAAACAGCAGGATCAGCAGCAAGACTACGGCATGTATCATCCCCGCTACGGGGGTTTTCCCTCCGCTGCGGATGTTGGTCATGGTTCGGGCAATGGCACCCGTGGCCGGGATGCCTCCGAACAAGGGGGTAATGATGTTGGCCACTCCCTGGGCTATGAGTTCTGTATTGGGTCGATGCTTATAGCCTGTGGCCCCATCGGCGACCATGGCCGAAAGCAGGGATTCAATGGCACCCAGCATGGCGATGGTAAAGGCCGGCATGAGCAGCTGGCGAAAGCGCTCAAAGCTCAGGGCCGGAATCTCGGGGCGGGGAATGCCGGCCTGCATTTCTCCAAACCGGCTGCCGATGGTCTCTACCGGCAGGCCGGCAAAATATACGATGAGGGTGGTAAGCACAATGGCTATCAGCGAACCCGGAACCACCTTGTTGATGCGCGGCCATCCCAGAGATACCACCAGGCTCAGTCCTCCAATGCCAAGTGCCCAGGGATTGATGGTTGATATATACCGAAAGTAGAAGCCCCATTTCTCTAAAAAATCAGCAGGCACATTGCCCCCGCCCATCCCGAGGAAATCCCGTATCTGACCTGAAAAAATAATTACGGCAATGCCGCTGGTAAACCCCACCACTATCGGGTAGGGCATGAACTGAATGATGCTTCCCAGTTTGAGCAGCCCCATGCCCGTGAGCATCAGTCCGGCCATGATGGTGGCAAGGATAAGGCCATCGACCCCATGATGCTCCACTATACCGTAAACAATCACGATAAAGGCCCCTGTGGGCCCGCCAATCTGCACCCTGCTGCCACCCAGGGCCGAGATCAGAAACCCGGCAATGATGGCCGTGATCAGCCCCCTTTCCGGGGCAACACCAGAGGCAACCCCGAAGGCCATGGCCAGGGGCAGGGCCACTATGCCCACAATAAGCCCTGCCGTGAGGTCGGAGAAGAAGGTTTTTCTGTTGTAGTTTTTAAGAGTGGTCAGCAGCTTGGGCTCAAACACCATGGTAGAATGAATTGGTTTTTGAATGGGGCATTCTGCGATAATTGCCGCCCGGGGCGCACTCCCCAAATGTAAGTGATTTTTTTATGTGTTTGGCGGGGGGCTTCAGTGCGGGTTTTTTTGGCCTTGTTGTTGTGGCAGCAGGTGGCTCAGTTTGATGCGCTATGAATGGCTCCATTTGATGCGCTATGGGTATTTTTGCTCTATATTTGCAGGGATGAAACTGCTGAGAACCATTCGCCAAAGCCCGTTTTACGACGTGCTGCTTTTTGCCCTCATTACGGTGGGTTGCCACCTGCTGTGGCGCCTGGGCCGGGGCTGGTTTGAGCACACCGCTTCCTACGCCGCCATGGCAGACTTCACCAGCCACCTGGTGTACCGGTGGTCTGCCTGGCTCACAGACCGCCTCCCCCTGATAGACTCCCTTAGAGACGATGCCCTTTGTGTGCTTACTTTTGGCAATGGCCGGGCCATAGTGGTAGACCATAGCTGCTCGGGGCTGAAACAGTTTTATCAGGCCTTTTTCCTGTTCCTGCTCTACCCGGGCCCATGGCAGCGCAAGCTATGGTATATCCCCCTGGCCTTGCTGGTGATGCACCTGACCAATGTGTTTCGCATCATCGGACTGTCATACACCATGGCCCATGCACCCGCCCACTGGGATTTTGTGCACGACTGGGTCTTGCGCCCCTTCTTCTATGTGGTGCTATTCGGCCTGTGGGTGTTGTGGAACGAAAAAATCCGCAAATAAGCCTGCCCGGCCGTTACGGCCGGCGCTGCCGAAACTTGTTGCCGCTTGAGGAAAATCCTTAAACGGTACCTGCTGGTTTCAGACAAATTTATCAATCTCGATATCCTATTGTGTATATCTGCCTGTTTTACTATATTGTTGGGGCGTTTTGTGCCGCCTGACGGAATTCCCGTAAACGGTATTTTTATGCCCGAACAGGAATCAATCAGCGCCTGTTCGCCCATGTTGATTTTTTAAAAACATCGACCCATGAACAATAAATACTTATGGCCCCGGCAGCTGGCCACCGCCCTGCTGGGACTAGTTTTGTTTGTCCTGCCCTGGGGTTTGTCCGGACAACCACCTGCCGGTTATTACAGCTCGGCAGCCGGACAATATGGAGAGGAGTTGCGCAGCACCCTGCATGAGATCATCAGGGGGCATACCCGCCGTTCTTATACCCAGCTCTGGACGGATTTTTACCATACAGACCGAAAGCCCGGCACAGAGTTTGTGTGGGACATTTACACGGATATTCCTGCGCCGGGGACACCGGTCTATACGTTTACCTTTTTCGAAGATCAGTGCGTATATACAGGGGCAGAGGGCAGTTGTTACAACCGCGAACACAGTTTTCCCACTTCCTGGTGGGGTGGCGGCACTACGGCTGCAGACACCATGTACACCGATTTGTTTCATATCTACCCGGTAGATGGCAATGTAAACTCTACGCGGAACAACTGGCCCTATGGCGAAGTGGCCTGGCCCACCAAGATTACATCAAACGGCAGCCGTTTCGGGCCCAACACCTATAGCTTTGAGGGCGCTTATACCGGCAATGCCTTTGAACCCATCGATGCCTATAAGGGAGATCTGGCGCGCACCTATTTCTACATGCTTACCCGATACAAAAGCCGCATTGCATCCTGGGATGGCAACACCGAAATGCTGGAAGGCGATGGTTTTGCTCCATGGGCCCTGGACATGCTGCTCAAATGGCATGAGGATGATCCCGTAAGCCAAAAGGAAATTGACCGCAACAATGCCGTGTATGGCATTCAGGGGAACCGCAACCCTTTTATAGACCATCCGGAGTTTGTAGACCAGATTTGGGGCGATGGCTTTGGCCCGGAGCCCACCAACCATGTGGCCGATTTCTCGGCTAACACCATTACCCTAAGCTGGAATGCTGCCAGCGGGGATTATACCCCTGATGGCTACCTGGTGAGAATGAGCGATCAGGGTTTTGAGCACATTAACGATCCGGTAAATGGCACCCCGGTGGCCGATGGCTTCTGGGACAAAACAGTCGGGGACGGAAAGCTGTCGGTAAGTTTCGGGGGCTTAAGCCCGGAAACGGTTTATTATTTCAAGGTGTTCAGCTTTACCAACAGCGGGGCCTATATTCTTTACAAAACCGGCGAAAGCGTGCCGCAAATCAGCCTTATGGCAAAATAACCTCTGTCATGAATCCCATACATCATACAAAATCAGGATCACAATTCACTAAGTTTCCCACCCGTGGATTGCGACTATTGGCTATGGCTTTGGTGCTTGCCGCTTCCCTTCAGGCCGGCCTGGCCCAGGAGTTGTTGCTGGGCTGGGAGACTGCCGGTATTCCCGATGCCAAACAAGCCTCGCTTTCTGCCGCCACGGTGGCAGGCAGCCTGGAAGCCTCACTGCTTACACGCGGGGCAGGCCTGGGCGTCCAGGGCACAGCAGCAGCCAATACTTTTTTTGCCACTGACTGGAATGTGGCAGACCTTGCCGGAGCAATCGCCGGCAACAAATACTTTCAGGTAACCGTTCAGGCTTCCGGCATTTCCTCTGTTAGTCTGGATGCCATTCGCTGGAACTTCCGCCGTAGCAGTGCCGGTCCAACGGCCATGCAGTGGCATTACAGCACCAACGGCACCGACTTTACGGCTATCGGAGACGTGATTTCATACACCGGAACCCAATCAGATGGCCTGGCCTTTGGCCCTGTGGAGCTAAGCGAAATACCCGCCCTTCAAGACGTTCCATCCTCAACCATTATTACCTTGCGTTTGTACGGTTGGGGGGCATCGGCAGCGGGCGGCAGCGGCTCTGTTGGAAGGCTGGAAGGCAACGACATCATCATTACCGGAGAAATATATACCCCAAGCGTAGACCCTCCTGGCACGTTTACTGCCACAGGAACAGCTACTTCCGTTATTGCCCTTGGTTGGGCGCTGAATGCGGCAGACAAACCCGTGGTGCTGGCCTATAACACCATCAATGCATTTGCTGAGCCCTCCGGAACCTACAGCCCCGGACACTTCATTAACGGAGCGGATGCTACCCAGGGAACGGTGCTGTATGTTGGTGGCGGCACCTCTTTTGAGCATACGGGGCTGGACATCAACACCACCTATTACTATTCGATATGGTCTTTGGATGATGATTTGTATTCCCTTCCTTCATCGGCAGCCGGCAAGACCCTGAAGCCGGAACCCTCGGGCCACGCCTCTTCCCTGCTGGCTTCTGCCGCCCTGCCGGATTATGGTCAGATTGTGCTTAGCTGGACCGATGCCGCCGGGGATTTCCCGCCGGAAGCCTACCTGGTAAAGGGCAGTGATGCCGACAATGTGGCAAACCCATCGGATGGGGTTTCTGAGGCCGACGGGCCTTTGGTAAAAAACGTTTTGCAGGGCATACAAACTGCCACCTTTAACAACCTGGTGCCGGCCACCACCTATTATTTCAAGATCTTCCCCTATGCCAATACCGGGGCCCAGATCAATTACAAGACCGACGGCCCGGTGCCCCAGGTGTCCAAAACCACGGCATCCCTGGCCGATGGATATTTTGTTGCCTTTGAACAGGAGGGAGAATCCAAGCCGGTCTATGGGGCCGGGACCCTTTCTCTTGGCGGTATTTCCTGGAACCTGACTGAGGTGATGACCGGCGATGAGGCCTCTGACTTCAGAATAGGCAACCGCTCCCTGCGTTTGCGCGGATACGGCACTTCAGAAGCCGCCATGCTGGAGGACAAGATGAACGGACTGGGAGTGCTTCAGTTTTATTACCGCCGTTACGGAGCCGATGCCCAGGTGGCCTGGGTGGCAGAGTACAGCCAGAATGAGGGCGAATCATGGACGCAGATTGGCGATTCGTTTACGGCACCCTCAAATGACCAGGTTTCGAAATTCACTGAAATAGTGAATTTGACCGGAAGCATCAGGGTACGCATCCGAACACAAGCATCAACCGGAACCAGTAACCGCCGCCTGAACATAGACGACATCCTGCTTTCGGATTACGTTCAGGTAACCACCGCCAATACGGACGGCAACTGGACCGATGCCGTATGGAGCCATGGAACGCCTTCTGCGGGAAGCACCGTGGTAATTGATTCGGATGTGGTGATCAACACCCCGGTTTCAGCCTACGGACTAAGCATCAACCCAGGACATTCCCTGGTAATAGAGCCCACAGGCAGTTTAAGTCTTAGCGGGCCGGTACAGAATCAGGCGGGAGGCAGCGGCATTCTCTTGCAAAGCAATGCCCTGGGCTCCGGATCCATCATCCTGAAGTCTGAGGGTGTGACGGGCACCGTTGAGCGTTATGTCCCTTCAGGAGAGTGGACCGGGCCGGCTTCGCGCTGGCATTTCCTGAGTTCCCCCGTTTCCGGCCAGCCCATTGCCGGGTTCACGGCCCCGGCCACAGGCGACAGGGACTTTTATGTGTACCATGAACCCGCCATGACCTGGGTTAACCAGAAAAACACCACCTCAGCCCCCACCTGGGCCAGCGTTCATCCAAGCAGTAATTTTGTACTTGGCAAAGGCTATCTGGTGTCTTATGAGGATACCTGGAAACCCGAATTTGAAGGGGAATTCAATGTGTCCGATCTTACCCTGAGCGGCTTTACCCTTACGGGTGCGGCAGGTCCGGCTACCGGCTGGCACCTGGTGGGCAATCCTTTTGCAAGCGCCATAGACCTTACCCATGAAGACTGGGCCTGGGGCGGGTTTTCACCAGCCTCGGTAAAGGTGTGGGAGGCCAACAACGGCTCTTATACAGACATCGCCACCACGGGCGGAAACATCATCCCGGCCATGCAGGGGTTTCTGGTGCAAACCAATACCGACAATACCTCCCTTACCATACCGGCCAAAGCCCGTGTACACCACGATCACAACTGGTACAAGCGAAACCGGCAGCATCAGGCCCTGGTCTTTACCGTTAAGGAATACGGAGGCAGCCGGCTGCAAAGAACCAACATCCTGCTGCTTGACAGGGCGGGTGAAAGCTTTGACTTTTACCGCGATTCCCGATTCATGGCCACCTACGCCCCCCAGCTCTTTGTTTACAAAGGACAGGAACGCCTTTCAAGTGCCTGGCTGCCCGATTTTGACCGCGGGAGGACCATTTCAATGGGGTTTGTGAAGAATCAGGGATACGATGCCTTTGTGCTGGAGCTGGACACCACCCTGCTGCCTGATCAGCTGGATGTATTCCTGCATGACCTGGTGAGCGGCACCGTTGTGCGCATTTCGGAAACCCCTGTATATGCCTTTACGGCTTCGGCCTCAGATCCTGAACAGCGGTTCAGGATACTGTTTGACGATCCTACCGGTACCGGTCCTGAATTGGCTCCTGATGCTGCTGCCCGTATTTTTGCCAGCGGACAAACCGTTTATGTTCAACTAAGCGGGCACGTCCAGGGTGGCGACATGACCGTGTATGACCTGGGCGGACGGGTGCTGATTACTCGCAAGCTGGCCATTGAAGGCCTGCACAGCGTGGAGGTTCAGCATAAGCCCGGCATATATGTGGTAAGGGTAAACACCCCTATGGGAACCGCAGTGCAAA
>CAZFOI010000018.1:0-11325 GCA_964520605.1 uncultured Bacteroidales bacterium | reverse complement strand
GTAATGAAAGTGAATCTTGAAGGACCATTTCTTATTACAAAGGCACTACTTCCCGCCCTTGAACGCGCTGAAGGGGCCTCAGTGGTGAACATAAGCTCCATTGCAGCCCTCCAGCCAGGCACAAGCATATCATATTCCGCTGCAAAGGCAGGCCTGGACATGGTAACCCAATATCTTGCCGGCGAACTGGGTCCGATGAAAATCAGGGTAAACTCTGTTAATCCGGGTTTGATTGCCACCAACCTTCATATGGACAACCAGGTGGTAAACAGCCGGGAAGAATACCAAAGCATGCTTGAAAAATCGGCAGCAAAATATCCCCTGGGGAGAATAGGAAAGCCGGAGGACATTGCCTCATTGATTAAGTTTCTTATATCAGAAGAATCCGGTTGGATCACCGGAAGCATCATCAAGGCCGACGGGGGCACCACACTGTTTAATGAATTGCTGAAAAAACAATAGCGATCAGGGTTTCCCCTTATGCAATCCACATTCCCGGGTATCGGGATTTTCCCACCACCATCGGCCGGCCCTGAGGTCTTCACCGGGCATAACTTCTCTGGTGCAAGGTTGGCAGCCAATGCTTGGAAACCCTTTGTCGTGAAGGGTATTATAGGGGATCCGATGATCTTTAATATACGACCACACCTGATCCAAAGTCCAGTTTATCAGTGGATTTACTTTGATGATTTGATGCGCGGGATCATAGGCAGCCACTTCCATTTCTGTTCGGGTAGATGATTGTTCCCTCCGAAGCCCGGTTATCCATATTTCATTCCCTTTAAGGGCCCGTCTAAGGGGTTCTACCTTCCTTATGTTGCAGCACAGTTTACGATTCTCAATGCTTTCATAAAACAGGTTGATGCCTTTGCTGTTAACCATCTCTTCCACTTTTTCAGCATCAGGGAAAAAAATCCTCATCCTGAATTTATAGCGGGCACTTGTTTTGGCAATAAGGTCATAGGTTTCCGGGAACATTCTCCCTGTATCCAGGGTAAATATGCAGTTCTCAGCACCCAATTGGCAAAGCATATGGGTTACTACCTGATCTTCTGCTCCGAGGCTGGAAGAAAAAGCCAGCCTGCCTGGATGTTGCCCAACCAAAAAGCTTAGGATTTCAAAAGCATCCATGCCTTTGAAACGCTGCTGATAGTCTCTTGCCAGTGCTTCCATATTGTCAGATTGTATCGAGTGTAAAAATCTTTGAGGCCCTGTAGCCTTTGGAAGTTTGCTCAACAATGCAGCATTCGTTCTGATAATCATGCTGGAAGAACAATACATGATCCTCTGCCTCCATACGCCTCAGAAAGTCTTCCTTTTCCTTCATAGAAGTAAGGGGGTCTATATCGAAACTGGGCACCCAGGCCGTGGGAAGGTTGTGCACTGTAGCAATAAAATCAGCCATAAAGTAGAGCTTTTTGCCCTTATAATTGAACACCGGTATAAGCTGCCCCCTGGTGTGTCCATGCTTAATCTCTATGGAAATGCCATCAGAAAACGGCCCTTCATCGTCAATGTAATCCAAAATACCCATTTCTGCCAGGGGCACATAGTTTTCGGCAAAGTAAGAAGCCCTTTCCCGGGGATTGGGATTCATTGCCCAATCAAATTGTCTTTTGGAACAGTAATAGGTGGCATTGGGAAATACAGGCAAAGGGGTTTTCCCGTCTTCATCCCAGCGCAGGGCTCCGCCAACATGATCGAAATGAAGGTGGGTGAGAATTACGTCTGTAACCTGCTCGGGGCGGTAACCCAGCTGTTTGACAGAATCCTCCAGGCTGTGCCCGCCAAACAGATGGTAATACCCAAAGAATTTTTCGCTTTGTTTGTTTCCCATACCAGCATCAACCAAAACTATTCTGCTACCGGTATCAGCAAGCAGGCAACGAGAGGCAATGGGAATCATGTTGTTGTCATCTGCAGGCATAAGCTTTGACCATAATCCCTTGGGAACCACACCAAAGCAGGCACCTCCATCCATTTTAAAGTATTCCGCAACTACGGGAAATAGTTTCATAATGTCGGTTTGATAATTTCGGAAACACAAAACTACGATTTTTGCGCAACAGCCCGAAAGGCCGCGGATTGAACCAGGCAAAAAATGTATCTTTACCTGATTAACAAATTATACGGCATGCGGGTTCATTTTATAGCCATAGGGGGAAGTGCCATGCACAATCTGGCCATTGCCCTGCACAAAAAGGGATACCAGGTAAGCGGTTCAGATGATGAAATATTTGATCCGGCACGCAGAAGGTTGCTGCAACACGGGCTCCTGCCGGAAAGGACAGGCTGGGATCCGCAAAAGATTTCTTCGGCTGTGGATGCTGTTATTCTTGGCATGCACGCAAAAGCAGACAATCCCGAGTTGAGAAGAGCCGGAGAACTGGGTATAAAAACATACTCCTACCCTGAATTCCTTTTTGAACAATCAAAAAACAAGACCAGGGTAGTGATTGGCGGCAGTCATGGAAAAACCACCATTACTTCCATGATACTGCATGTGTTAAAACAATGCCATATTGATACCGATTATATGGTAGGCGCCCTTATTGATGGGTTTGATGTGATGGTCAGAACATCTGAAAAAGCTCCTTTTATGGTGCTTGAAGGAGATGAATACCTAAGCTCTGCCCTTGATCCAAGACCAAAATTCCACATTTATCGCCCTCACATTGCGCTGATAAGCGGCATTGCCTGGGATCATATGAATGTTTTTCCAACATTTGACATTTACCTTGAACAGTTTCGCCAATTTATTCACTGCATGGAACCAAACGGCAAACTTATATATTGCCATGCCGACAATACAGTGAAAGAGCTTTGCGAGTCGGAAGCACCCCCATCCATGACACGCTACCCATATGAATTGCCGGAGTATACAGTGGGAGATAAAGGGTTTGTGGCGATCTGGAAAGGGAAGCAGTATTCACTGCCATTTTTTGGGCAACACAACATGCTTAACATGAATGGGGCCAGGGTCGTTTGTGAGCAGCTCGGGGTTGACCCTCAGGACTTTTTTGAAGCAATCCAAAGCTTCAGGGGAGCAGGAAACCGATTGGAAATGGTTTATGACAAAGAGGACATCAAAGTGTTTCGTGATTTTGCTCATGCTCCTTCAAAAGTAGCTGCCACTGTTCGGGCTGTTCGCGAAATGTATCCGGGAAAGAACTTACTGGCATGCCTTGAGCTTCACACTTACAGCAGTTTGAATCAGGAGTTTTTGGGACAATACGCCGGAAGCCTTGCCGCTGCAGACAAGCCATTCGTTTTTTTTAGCGACCACGCATTGGCACTAAAAAAGCTTCCTGCCCTCTCCCCTGCAGGGGTGGCAGAACACTTTGAAATACCGGCAAACAGGGTTTATAATGAAGCCGATGCGCTGCTCAGGGGCGTAATTTCAGAGCTTCGAAGCGGCAGCGTGTTGTTACTGATGAGTTCAGGGAACTTTGGTGGCCTGGGAATAAACCGTTTTACCGAAGCCATTGGCGCTAAATAAGCCACACCATGGATGCACAATCTGTTCAGGTGCGCATTGAAGAAAGCTGGAAGCAGGTATTAGAGAATGAATTCAGCTCGGAATACTTCAAGAAACTCAAGGCTTTCCTTGTAGAAGAGAAAAAGAAATTTCCCATATACCCGCCCGGGCCGGCCATCTTTGCAGCCTTTGACGCCACCCCATTCGATAAGGTTCGCGTGGTTATCCTTGGGCAGGATCCTTACCATGGCCCGGGTCAGGCGCACGGTCTATGCTTCTCAGTTAACAAAGGGGTTCCCATTCCCCCATCCCTGTTAAACATCTTCAAGGAAATAAAAAACGATGTAGGGATGGCTGTTCCTCAGCATGGAAACCTGGAAAACTGGGCACGGCAGGGAGTCTTGCTTATGAATGCTACCTTAACGGTAAGGGCACATCAGGCTGGGTCCCATCAGCGCAAAGGCTGGGAGACCTTTACTGATGCGGCCATCAGCGCCTTGTCTGAGAAACGCGAAGGCCTGGTTTTTTTGCTTTGGGGGGCATACGCCCAGGCAAAGAGAACCCTGATTGATGCCAAAAAGCACCATATACTCACGGCACCCCACCCCTCCCCTTTGTCAGCCTCAAGAGGTTTTTTGGGATGTCGCCATTTCTCTGCCACCAACAGCATCCTTATCTCACAGGGAGGAGAACCCATAAACTGGTCTATTGATTAAGCCCGGCCTTATTGATTCATGATTTTTTTTTACGACCTTTGCACCAACATCCGGAGCAATCCGCATCAACTTCAGCAAATTGGATAATTTTATTTTTGGCATACATCCGGTTTCAGAAGCCATCTCGGGAGGGGCGAAACCAGAACGCGTTCTCATTCAGCCCTCCATGCAAAGCGAAGGCCTTTCTCAATTGTTCAGACAAATCCGGTTGGAAAAGATTCCTTACCAGGTAGTTCCCGTAGAAAAGCTTAACAGAATCACCAGGAAAAATCATCAGGGGGTAATTGCCTTTGTTTCTTTAATTGAGTATCAATCCTTACAAAACCTGATTCCTGTGATTTTTGAGCGGGGCGAAATGCCTTTGCTGGTGGTTGCAGACGGCATAACCGATGTCAGAAACATCGGAGCCATGGCACGCTCCGCAGAGTGCGCAGGGGCACATGCTCTGGTAATCCCAGAGAAAGGCATGGCACCCATCAATGCCGACGCCATTAAGTCCTCTGCCGGGGCCTTGTCCCGGATTCCTGTTTGCAGGGAGAGGCATCTGGCAGAAACCATGGTCTTTTTGCAGGAATCCGGTATAAAAACTGTGGTATGTGATGAGAAAGCAGGAAAATCCATTTATGATGCTGACCTAAGCGGCCCATTGGCGCTGATAATGGGTTCAGAAGACAGGGGCGTATCATCCATTGTAAGAAAACTGGCTGCTGAACAGGTATCCATTCCCATGCAAGGCCGTATAGCCTCTTTGAACGTTTCTGTTGCCACCGGGATCGTGCTTTTTGAGGCCATAAGGCAAAGGACACATGCTGCTAAGCCTGGTATCGACATAAACAAATAACAAGCCGCCACGATGAAGACCGGAGTATTCATCCCTTGTTTTATTGACCAGTTTTATCCACATACCGGAGAGAACATGGTAAGGCTTCTGAAAAGGGCCGGGGTAAGCCTGTATTACAACCCAGAACAAACCTGCTGTGGGCAGGCTGCCTTTAATAACGGCTTCTGGGATGAAGCCAAAAGCCTTGGCGAGAAGTTTATACGGGATTTTATGGAATACGATTATGTGGTGGGGCCTTCAGCATCATGCATTTCAATGGTTAGGAACTATTATCCGGAATTGTTCGCCAATTCATCCCTGCACAACGAAAACAAATACCTTTCAAAAAAAATATTTGAATTCAGTGACTTTCTGGTTAACCTTGTGAGAAAACCCGACCTTGGATTGAAACTCCATGCCAGGGTGACCCTTCACGATGCCTGTGCTGCCGTGCGGGAATACGGCCTTAAGGACGAACCTCGCATCCTTTTGTCCCATGTGCAGGGCCTGGAGCTTATTGAAATGAATGACAGCGAAGTATGCTGCGGGTTTGGCGGCACTTTTGCCGTTAAACACGAATCCATATCTACCGCCATGGCCGAGCAAAAGGTACAAAACGCCCTTGATACCGGTGTGGATTGTATAGTATCAACGGAAGCCTCCTGCCTGATGCACCTGGAAGCCTATATTAAAAAGCACAAGCTAAATATCAACACCATGCACCTGGCCGATCTTCTTGCCATGGGAATTACCGAATAGCTTTACTTAAAACAGCGCAATCATGACCATCGGAATAGACATAGGGGGAAGCACAACCAAAATTGTGGGTATTAAAAACGGTAAAATTGTTGAGCCCTTAAGCGTGGAAGCGAATGATCCCATAGCTTCTGCTTCGGGTGCCCTTGGAAAATTCCTTACCAGGAACAAGCTAAGGCTGGATGAGATTCAAAAGGTTATCATAACCGGGGTGGGTGCTTCTTTTTTGGATGAGCAATTGCTGGGACTGCCCCTTCACAAAATCGAAGAGTTCAGGGCGTTGGGTTATGGGGGTTTGTTTCTATCCAGGTTACAAAGTGCCGTAATCGTTAGTATGGGTACCGGGACAGCCTTCGTAAAAGCAAAGGGCAAATGCATTCAGCACCTGGGAGGTACAGGCGTTGGTGGAGGGACCATTCTGGGACTTTCCAAAGCCATGGCCAACCTTTCGAGTTTCGACAACATCATAGAGATGGCCAAAAAAGGCAAGTTGGAACATGTAGACCTTAGCATCGGAGACATCTCCTCTCTGGAGATAGGGAACCTTCCCAGCGATATTACCGCATCCAACTTTGGAAAAATGAATGACCAGGCAGACAGGGCGGACATTACCAAGGCCATTTTGAATATGGTTTTCCAGGTGGTGGGCATGATGGCCATATTTGCCGCCCGTACCCAGGGAGACAGGAATATTGTGCTTTCAGGCAAATTGGTACACGTTCCCCAGGCAGAAAAGACCTTCAGGGAACTGTCCAAAATATACAAGGTCCAATTCATTGTTCCCGATTATGCTGAATACTGCACCGCCATCGGAGCTGCCATTTCAGCCACCCCGGAAGCCTTTGGGGTAGAATAAAAACAAACCCCGCCATAAAGGCGGGGCCTGCAGATTAACCAACCAAAACCTGGGCACACAAACTATACGGGACGAACATTGAAGTTCCGAAGATTATAGGTAAACGTCAGCATAAAAAAGCGCGTAAGGGCATTGGTGCGAAGATCCTCCACATAGGTCCCCGACACATTCCTGAACACATTGTCATTCTGCTTCAGCAAATCAAATACACTCAAGGTAAGCTCGCCCAGATTGTTTTTCAAAAATTTCCTGCCCACATTCATATTCCAGAGGATATAGTCCTGATTGAAGTCGTCTCCAAGACCCCGGTACATGATATGGGAAGCATCAGAGCGCCACACCCAATTCTTTGCAAAAATAAAACTGGTGCGCAAGCCGGTAGACTGGGTAAAATAGTTGTTGTCAAGGGCTGGCCTGATGCTGTTCTCTACCATGGTATAATTGGCATTGTAAGACAAGGTGAAATCGATATTCCGGCTGATGTTGCTTGATACCGAAAGGCCACCTCCTGAAAGCAGGGTAGACGCCAGATTGGTCTGGGCATTGATCATGCTGGGTGTGCGTGTGTAAGCAATGTTTCCTGTCAGGTTGATGTTGCTCTTGATTAACCTGAACGGAAAACCATAAGACAGACTGGTTCTGAAACTGCTGAATCCATCCATATTTACCGGTTGGCTGAACTGCATGCCGCGTCTGAGTTCCAGTCCACTGGCAAGTATGGTATCCCTCTGGGCAATGATGGTAGAATTTCCAATATAGCCATTCGAGAAATTGCCCATTACAAAAAGAAAGAAGTTTGTAAGCTTTTCAGTATTGGAAGTGTTATACCTTCCCATGAAAAAATGAGAGTAGCTGTGCTCAAGGTCCGGATTACCGGAAGAGAGCAGCATTGGGTTTGAATTGTTTATAATGTCCTGTAACTGTGTAACAGAAGGAGCATTGGTAGATGTGCGGTAGTTAAAGCGCAGGGATGTTCCCCTTCGGATATTGTATTGCAATTCCGCACTGGGTACAAAGTTGGTAAATGTTCTCTCCAATCTGTAGGAATAGGGATATTCCCTGTCTGATGCCAATATGGCCTGCTGGTAACCCATTTCCATGGTAAAATTCAGGTCATTTTTGCGGTAACGATATCCAAGAGATCCGCGATGGGTGGTATAATCGCTCTGCAAACGGTTGGAATAGTCGTTTTCAAAGATGGAATACTCCTTTAACAGATCGTCCCAGCTATAAGTAAGACGGTCGGTTTCATTAACAGAACGTGAAATATTGTAGCGGGCCTGCAGCATGGCATTCTCGCCCAGGGGTTCAGTATAGGTCAGGTTGGCAGACAGGGTATTGTTCAGGGTTTTTGAGTCGGATCTCTGATTCAGGTAATCACTTACCACGTCAGGATTCGAGGGTTCTCCCTCTCCGCTGAAATATTCGTTCAATGCATCAAGATAATAAAGGCTCTGATTGTTGTTGAAGTTGGCAGAGAAATTTGCAGAAACGGAACGCCCCTGACGCTCAAACCTACGGCGGTATACCAGAGAACCCGAATAATTATATCCGGTCAGATCCGAATCATAGCCTGTTTCAGACTGGCTGAGCATGATGTTTCCGGCCACGGAATTGATGGCATTGAGAAAGCTGTCTGAATTGTTGTTCTGAAGCGTAAGTCTGGGGGTAAAGACCAGGGAGTTTTTGTCGTCAATATCGTAGTTCAATCGAAGGTTAAACCGGTGATTGGTGGTTCGGCTGGTAGATTCACTGTCTTCCGTATAGAACTGGGCAGTAGTGCCATCAAGAAAATACTGACGGTCGGTTATCTGGGTGGTCATATTATCGGACAAATTGATAAAATAACTTGCTGAAAACCTTACTTTGTTTTCGAACCAGTTGTCAGAGTAATTCAGTCCCAGGGCGTGGGTGGTATTGTCTCCATTGTTGTTTGAGAGTCTGAAGTCACCGCCGGGACCGCCACCGGTAAATCCACCGGAAGGCATCCCCCCTGACATCCCGCCACCACCACCTCGGCCGCCACGGATGGCCCCTGCCACAAGGCCCATAATATCATCTCTTGAAAAGTTTTGTTCGTTAACATTGTTGCTCATTCCCAAAATGGAGATCCTGGCATCGTTCTTCATGATGTTGGTGGCAATGCCAGACTGATAGCGGTCGTCTGCACCACCTCCGGCATAAATACGGCCAAACTGACCGCTGCGGGTATCCAGACGGGTCACAATATTTATGGTTTTGGTGCGCTGGCCGTCATCAAAACCTGTAAGTTGGGCCTGCTCACTCATTTCATCGAAGACTTCGATTCGCTCAATTACCTCGGCCGGTAGATTGCGAAGGGCAATGGAGGGGTCTGTCCCAAAAAATTCGCGGCCATCTACGTATACCCGGCGAACCTGTTCTCCCTGGGCTGTTACCTGACCACTCTGCTCTACGGTAATTCCTGCCATTCGCCTGATAAGGTCTTCGGCATTGGCATCGGGATTCAGTCTGACGGCCCTGGCATCAAAATCAAGGGTGTCTCCCCTTACCAAAACCGCTGGTCTTTCCCCAACTATCTGCACTTCTGACAGGGTGGCACCCGGAATTATCCTGAGCGTCCCCACATTGTTAACAGCGGCGGTGGCCGTCAAAGGTTCGGGCAAAACGTAAGACTGGTATCCCACGTAACTAATGCCCAGATTGTATCTTCCGGGCAGTGTATTGAAGGCAAAGCGACCATCAAGGTCTGTACTGGTATGATAGATTCTGGTGGTGTCCCTAAAGTGCATCAGGGTAACATGCGCCCCAACCAGGTAGGTACCGTCCGAATCGTCCTGCACCCTTCCTGTTATGCTGACCTGTTGCAATTCGCCCTGGGGGCGCTGACCTCCCTGTTGCTGGCCACGTTGCCCCTGCTGGGCCTGGGCTCCTGAGAATATGAATACCAATAAAATGGCAATGGGTTTTAATGACATAAAGTTTGTATTGTTTTTGGTAGTTTCTCCTTAGATGCAAAATCCCGCTCCGGGTTTAACAATCCCGGGAACATTTTTGCATTTTTTTAGAAATTACTCAGAACAGCTGAAATTCCAATGAGACGCCCATCCACCTCCCCGGTTGGGGGACATTGGCAATACTAACCGATGGGCTGTTAAACAGATTGGTGCCATTAAAAACAATTCCCATCCGATTCATTTGGTATCTTACTGATGCATCAGCCATTAGCAAAGGTTTAAATGGCTCCGGGCCGAAATATTGCCCATTGCCGTACACATAGTATCCTCCGGCTCTTTGGGCATAGGAAAGCTGCACAGACAGCTGCAGTTTTGTGCTTAGCTGCATTTGCATTCCAGCATCGACTTTGTGCCTCAGATGGTCAAGTGCGTAATTAGACACCATGCCCAAAGCATCTGTGGTTACATGCACATAGCTGTAATGCAGGGAAAATTCAGTCAGGGCCATGTCATTGCCTGATGCCGAACTGTATACAAGGCCCGATTCTACTCCGCTGATCAGCACCCGGCCATGATTCATGCTCTGCCATATCTCTTCTTCTGGGTAGCGGACCCAATCTATCATGTTTTTTCCATCCCTTGCAAACAAGACAAAATCGATTCGCCATCCGTTGCGTTCGCTTGTTAACCCGGTTTCATAATGTATGGCATGTTCGGGGCTAAGTTCCGGGTTGCCCCTGTTAACGGGTCCGCTATAGAAAAGGTCTGTAAAAGTAGGAAGCCTGAGGGCACGACCAACAGAGGCGTGCCAGCGAAGATACCTGCTTAATTGCCATCCCAGATCAATCCCCGGGAAAAAGCCGGCATTACCCTGCAAGCGATTGCCAATATACAGCAAAGCCCCGGCAGACAGACCAAAATTGCCCAGATACAAATTATGTTCTGCCATCAGACTCAGACCAAAACGATCGTAGGACCGGGTATATTGAGCTCCCGGATAAGCGGTTACCTCCTTTGGCTGATTCATTGCAAAACCCAGCACATTCGAATAAATGTGCTCGTATCGGGTTTCTAAACCGGCAAGGCTTGTACTTTTTTTCCCATTCAGTCGTGCATTAACAGAAAAGCCTGCCGTGCGATTCAAATGATGGTTATGTCCTGCATACCAAGCTGGTGCCTCATGCCTGAAGAGTTCGAATCTGTCCTTATGCCCACGGTAGTATGCCGTGGCCTGCAGGTCCGGGTAGTTTCCGGGTATAAACTTAAATGACAGGAAATGGCTTTGAATCTCTTCAAATTGATCCGGGAAACGCGGTGTATAAAACTGGTTGGCTCCAAATGCCTTGCCATGATAACCTGCCATGGCCTCAATCCTGTTTTCCCCGGCACGATAATGTCCGCCATAAAATATCGAAGCTGAGGTGAAGTCCGTATTGGCGGTATGACCATTTGAACGCTGATATCCACCGCTGATCAAATGACTGGAATTTCCCTTCTGAAATCCTCCGGATAGCGCACCCCCCAGATAAGCATGACTGCCACCACCCAAACGCAAGCGTACAGCTTGGGTTCCGGGATTACGGGTAATCAGATGGACGGCACCGTTAAACGCGTTTGGACCAAACATTCTCGCACCCGAACCCTGCAATACCTCAATTCTGTCAATGGCATGCACATCCAGTGGGAGATTCATAAGATGGTGGCCCGTTTGCGGATCATTCACTGGCACGCCGTTTATCAGCAAAGGTATCTGGTCACAAGTA
>CAZFOI010000017.1:0-11374 GCA_964520605.1 uncultured Bacteroidales bacterium | reverse complement strand
AACCCCGTGCCAATAAACGGCAAAAGGAAAAAGCTGCCAAAAAACAAGGCCAGGGACACAATTACCACCTTCCATTTGTGGTTCAAACCCAATCCAAGGATCCAGGAATAACCAGAATCCAGTTTGTCAAGGGTCTTGTCAATAAACCCACTGATGCGGGTGCCAAACCCTTTTCTCTTCCCATCATAGACCTTCATAAACTGGGAGGTAAGCATGGGAGTAAGGGAAAGTGCCGCAATGGTAGAAACCGTAACTGTAATGGAAACGATCCAACCCAGCTGACGAAAAAGCACACCCATCAGCCCTCCAATCATGGTCATGGGCAGAAATACCGCAACCACGGTAAGGGTAGAGGCCACAACGGCCATGCCCACTTCGTTGGTGCCGTATACGGATGCTTCTTTGGGGCTGCTTCCCCTGGCAATATGACGCGATATATTCTCCAGGACCACAATGGCATCGTCTACCACCATACCCATGGCAATGGTAAGCGAAGACAAGGAAATAAAGTTAATGGAGTTTCCGGTAAGGTAGAGGTAAATAAAGGCCGTGATCAAAGAAACAGGTATGGTCAGAATAATGATGAAGGTGGCCCTCCACCGTCCGATAAAGAACAAGACCACCAGGGCCACAAACAAAGCAGCATAATACAACACACTGGTAAGGTTGCCAATTGAGCTTACAATAAACTCAGAAGTGTCGAATACTACATCTATCTGCACATCCGGTGGCAGGTTGCTTTTTAGTATGGGAAGCGCCTTGTGAATTTCACGGGCAATTTCTACCGTATTGGCCCCGCTCTGCTTTTGCACCATAAAACGAAGGCCGCGTTCGCGGTTAATTCTTTCGTCCATTGACAAATCCCTCAGGGTATCTTTCACTTCGGCCACGTCCCTTACATACACCGGACGGCCATTGAAGTTTCCAATTACAATATCCCGTATGCGATCGCTCTGGGCATATTCACCGGTAAACCTCAGGGGATAGTCTATCTGCCCCATTTTGATGTTGCCGGCAGGAAGGTTGATGTTCTCAGCAGCCAAAATCATTCCAAGCTGCTCAACCGTAATGTTGAGGGCTTCCAGTTGCTGAGGATCCACATTCACCTGTATCTCTCTTACCGGCTCACCAAACACACCTACTGCACCCACACCATTGATGCGGTTCAGCGGATTGATAATCTGATCGTCGATGATCTTTGCCAGGGCTGTATAGCTTTCACTGGCCGTAGCAGACAACATCATGACCGGAATCATGCTGGAAGAAAACTTGAAAACGGTGGGTTGTTCCACATCCTCAGGGAGGGCCCCGATGATCCTGCCAATAATATCCCTTATTTCATTAGTGGCTTCATCCAGGTTGGTTTCGTATTCAAACTCAAGGGTAATGGTCGAAATATTCTCTCTTGAAACCGAAGTAATGTTTTTGAGATTGGTAACCGTGCTGAGGTTGTCTTCCAGGGGACGGGTAACATTGGTTTCGATATCGGCTGCACCCGCACCGGGATATACGGTAAATACGCTGATAAATGGCGGATCTATTTCGGGATACAGGTCTATGGACATGTTTCTGAGGCTGAAAAGCCCCAATGCCAGTACGGCCACAAACACCATCAGGGTGGTTATGGGCCTCTTTACTGAATTACTGTATAAACTCATTTTGCCTGTTTTTCGAATGCATTATTTAACTATCTCTACTTCTGTAAGATGGGAAAGATTGTGCTGGCCTGTAACCACCAGGGTCTCCCCTTCTTCGAGTCCCGAAAGGATAACCTGCAGGTCATCAATATTTCGTCCGGGAACCACGGACTTGCGTATGGCTTTGCCGTTCTCTATCACAAACACATAGCGCTCATTGGATCCGCTTTGTTTTAATACCGCCAAAGCCGGAACCATGATGCCTTCTGTCTGACCAAGATTCAGGGCTACGCGGGAAAACATACCAGGTCGAAGCGCAAGGTCGGCATTGTCTACTGTGATCTCTACCCTGAACGTACCTGAACTACGGTCGATGTTGGGATAAATCATGCTTACCCTGCCATCAAATGTCCGCCCGGGAAACACATCGGATGTAACCTGAGCCGGCTGTCCGGTTTTTACCTGGGTAAAGAAGCGTTCTGAAACCCCGATATTGATTTTCACCGGTCGTATCTGCATCACCGACACTATGGCCGGTTTCCCGGCAGGACCCGGTGTCATGGTGAAAATTTCCCCGGCAGAATGATACCTTCCGGTAACGACTCCGGGAATGGTGGCCCTGATTTCCGTGGTTTTCAGAAGGTTTTCAATGTTCGAAGCTGCAATGTCGTACTGGGCCTTCAATTGATCATGGGCCTGCCTGGTTACTGCACCCAGAGCCAGCAGGGTATCCATGCGCTTAAGGTCGTTTTCCAGGGTTTGCAGCTGTATCCTTGCCTGGAACAACTGGGTTTTGTCCATTTGTACAAGCAGCTGGCCTTTGGTAACAAAGTCCCCGACATCAACCAATATTTTTTCTATGCGGGCAGGCATGGATGCGCCAATCCATGCTTCTTCATAAGCCTGGACAACGCCTGTAAATTCAAGATCATTTGCGATGGCCGTGTTACCGGTTTGCATTACCATAACCCTCACTGATTGGGAGCTTTCGGCTTCTTCGGTTGTTTTGGGAGTACAGGCAGCAAACAACAGCAATAGTATCCAAACGGGAATAAGTACTTGTTTTCTGATGTGAATGAATGCTTTCATGGGATAAGGTTCTAATAATTATGCAATGATTGGTGTTTTCCGGTTATTTTTTCATATTCGGCCAGGGAGCGGAGCATTTCGTGCCTGGCCTGAAGCAGGTTGAATCGGGACTGGGTGAGCGCCAGTTCGCTATCGTTAACTTCAAGAAGGGTGCCCTGGCCGGTTTCATATCGTGCCCGTGCAATATCGTATCCGCGCGCAGCCATTCCAACGGTCTCTTCTGCTGCATATGCTTTTTCCCAGGCAACCGTCATGGACTTAATGGCATTATCCAGCTGAACCGACAGGTTGTTCTCAAGGTTTCCTTTCTGATGCTGCATCTGCCGTTGGGCAATTTCAAGTTGCCTTACCTGGTTTCTGGTAGTAAATCCTCCAAAAATAGGAATACTCAGACGCAAGCCTGCAGCAAAGGTTTCCACCCAGTTGTAGTCTTTGATAAGGAAATCATTTGCTTCAGTCTGAAAGTTATAATTGCCAATAGCCAGCAATGACGGTAAGGAAGCGGCCTTTACACTTTTGGTCTGATTTTCGATGAGTTTCATCTGAAGACCCAGTCGGGCAAGGTCGGCATTTGCGGCCAATCCCCTTGAGGCCTGCTCAAGCTTAAACCCTTCCATAAGTTCATCGGTCAGCATGGCCAGACTGCCAACAGGTTCAATTTCTTCAGAGAGGTCAAGCCCTATAAGAACTTTCAAATAATTAACGGCCACCTCGTAACCATTTTGTGTCTGCAATACATTTGGGATAAGGTTTTCGACCTGAACCCTTGCCCTGAGCAGATCATACTCCGAAACCAGGCCCTGGGCATGCATCTGCCGGGCCCTTTCCAGATTTTCCAATGCATTGCGATGGCTCAGGCCCATTACTTCTTTGGATTCTTTTGCCAAAAGTGCGTCGAAAAAAGCAGCGCTTACAAAATAATGAAGGTCTATTTTCCCTGCCCGGTACTCCTCCCCGGCCAGTTCTCTTTCGGTGCGGGACGCCTGCAAGGCAGCGTTAAGGGCAGGGTTGTATACCGGAACGCCTGCCGAAAAGGCAGCAGAATAGCTGTTATCGGAACCTATTTCAAGAAAATCGCCAAACGGGCTGCCCGGAGGCAGAAAAATAACGGGCTTTTTAATGTTGCGGGTATAAGAGGCATTGGCACTGATATTGGGCAGGTATCTTCCGCGAGCCACATTAACACCGGCATCTTTGCTGAGAATTTCAAGCGCCGCAATCCTTAGACCCGGATTTTTTTCCATGGCCGTTTCAATGGCCGAATGTATGGTTAATTGCTGCACTTTCTGTCCGAACGCTGTATTCACACCACTCAAAAGGAGCAGCAATGGCAAAAGCAGGGCCGGCAGTTGTTTTGTTTTTACTTGTTTCATCGTCTTTCTGATTTGGGTAGTTTCTCTGGTATTATTTAAGATTGTCCTCGGAAAATAATGTTTCAATCTCCTTCAGACCGCGCGGGGTGGCACAACCACGCAAAAAGATTACTAGAATTTGTCTGAACACATCGGCAAGGGCATAACTGCTTGCCGGAAATGTATTTTCGTCGGTTACCATCCGTATCTGCGCATGCAGGGCCTGGCTTGCTATTTCAGGATCAAAGTCGTTATGAAAATACCCCTTCTCCACCCCGTCCTTAAGCATTGCGGCGACATTTTTAACACCCTCTGCCTGCATGGGGGCCAATAAATCATTGTACAAAACAGGATACAGGGTTCTCAGCTCTGATTTGAAACCCGGGCGTGATTTGCGAAGCATCATTACCCCCTGTCTGAACAAACGGTGGATCAGGTCAACGGGATTGGTTGATTCCTCAACCATCTGCCGCTGCAGAAGTTCTTGTTTTTCAAAATGGCTGATAATGCAGTCCCTGAGCAGATCACTTTTGCTTTCAAAACAGGCATACAGTGTACGCTTTGAAACCCCGGCTGCCTCTGCCACCTGGGTCATGGTAACCGGCCTGATTCCATCTCTTGAGAAAAGCTCTGCTGCAGTGTTTATTATGCGTTGGCGAACTTCCATAGATTCCCTGTTTGCTTCGATACAAATGTTGCCACTCAAAACAACTATCGTGCCAAACACCCGTATTTTATCAGCAAAAAAAGATGTTTTGCCAAAAACAGTCGAATCAGAAAAACACAAATCTACATCTTCTTGTTTATTAGCTTTTTATGAAATCGTTTTGCAATTGTTATAAAAATGTTAATCCAAAAACCCAACAAAACTACAAACAGTTAAAACGATTTAAACACATTTCGTTTACCTGGTTCGGAGTAAAAGAAAAATGTCCGCGAGCGAACACACGGTGTTCAATAGCGGACGTTTTTGCAGAACATTCAACTATTCGGTGAGAAAAAGACCCTGATTTCAAAACCCGTATCAGCTATGGCACGGTTTTGTATTTAATTATATATTTAAACCAAATTCTGTCCGGTATGTGGAAACATTACCTGAAGACTGCTTTGCGGGCACTTATAAGGCAAAAGTCCTATGCCGTAATCAACATTCTTGGTCTTAGCACGGGAATTGCCTGTTTCATTCTCATTCTTTTGTTCCTTCAGAATGAGTTGAGCTACGAAAGGCATATCCCCGATTCCGCAGACATTTATCGTCTGGTAGAAATCCAGCGCCCGGCCGGGATAGACATACAGCATGTGGCCATTACGGCTGGTCCCTGGGCTCCGGAGCTCAGGGAAAACCTTCCACAGGTAAGGGATGCCTTACGCATGATGGGTGCATGGGGCAGGGTATTCCATGCCGAAGACAAAATATTCAGAGAGAATTACGCATATTACGCAGAGAGTTCCATATTCCATATGTTTGCCGTAAACCTATTGGAGGGATCCCCGGAAGGCGCATTGGATTTGCCGAATACAGCCGTAATTTCAGAATCGGTAGCCATGCGGTTTTTTGGCATAACGGACGTAATTGGAAAAACATTCCGCTTCGGAGACGTGCCATACCAGATTACCGGATTGATGGAAGACATCAGGCACAATTCCCATTTGCAGTTCAATATATTGCTTTCCTATCCCACCCTCGAATCAGAGATTCCCCAGCTCAGAGAGTGGGGCCAGAACTACCTTACCACATTCATCATGCTCCAACCCGGGCATTCAAGAAAGGCTGCAGAGGAAAATATGCGAAGCCTTACGGATGTGCGCATGAATGAGTTGGGATTACAGGACATCCCCCGCCCGGAGATGTACCTTCAGCCCCTCAGAGACATCTATCTTCATTCGGGCAACATCAAATTCAGTGTTTACAACCACAAGGGCGACATAAACCGGGTATATGTACTCTCTGCTGTGGCCATGCTTATATTGCTTATTGCCTGCGTGAATTTTATCAATCTTTCTACCGCCAGGGCGGGCAAACGCTCTCTGGAAGTTGGCATGAGAAAGGTAATGGGCGCCGGGCCGGGCAATCTGGTTGCTCAATTTCTGAGTGAGTCTGTATTGGTTACCTTCTTCGGCCTGATAGTGTCGATTGGCCTGGTAGAATTGTTTCTTCCAGAATTCAACACCCTTTTGGGAACACAACTATTTATTGATTTTAAAGGAAACTGGGTTTTCAATATTGGACTGTTGGGCTTGCTTGTTTTTGTCGGATTTATCGCAGGTATATATCCGGCCCTTTACCTGAGCAGGTTCAAACCCATCCGCGCCATACGTGAAAGAAGCCAGGGTGTGGGAACAACCGCCGGGAAACTCAGAAAAATTCTGGTGGTGTTCCAGTTTGCCATTTCAGCCATGCTGGTTTTTTCCACCATGGTGATATACAATCAGTGGACGTATTTAAAAAACAAAGACATTGGCATAGACTACGATAATGTAGTGTACATGAGGGTTTTGCGTGGCGCTATGGAAGACAGGGTGTTCAGGAACATACGCCATGAGTTCATGCAGCATCCATCCATAACCGGTGCGGCAGCTTCAAGCGGATATAACGGCGTCAGCGGCAGCCAGGGTTCTGTTGTGTTTTCAGACAGCACCGACGTGGAACTCATGGTTCGGTATGGATTTGTAGATGAGAACTTTTTCAGTGTTATGGGGGTTGATGTTGTGCAGGGAGAAATATTCACCCGCCCCTATGGGGAGAATGGGGAGCTTGCCGTTGTGCTTAATCAGGCTGCCCTGAGAGCCCTTAACTGGGAAAACGTTGCCGGCAGGCGGTTTCGGTCTCCCAATCCGGAACAGGGAGACATCGTGATTGCAGGGGTAATAAAAGATTACAATTATTTTGCGCTTCGTCAGTCTGTTGAACCCGCCCTTTACCTGTACGACCCCGGCATGTTCAATACCCTGGTGGTGCGATATCTTCCCGGGAAAGAACAGCAAGCCCTTGATCACATTGAAAAAGTATGGACCGGCTTTTTCCCTGAGCTACCCTTTGAGCCACTTTATGCCCAGGAAACAGCCCGGTTAAGTTATGCAGGGGAGGCCAATGCCATGCGGGTAATCAGCTTTTTTGCCATTTTTTGCATCATCATATCGGCACTGGGACTTTATGGATTGTCGGCATTCGTGGCAGAACAAAAGCAAAAGGAAATTGGTGTCAGAAAAGTACTGGGTGGTACCTCTGCAAACATTGTGTTTATGCTGCAAAGGGAGTTTCTCCGCCTGATTTTAATCGCCTTGCTGGTTGCTTATCCCCTGGTCTGGTTTGCCATGGACAGATGGCTAAGCAATTATGCATACAGGATATCCCTGAGTATCTGGCATTTTGCCATTACCACCCTGGTGGTATTTGCCATTGGGTTTTTCACCGTATTGTTCCATGCCTGGAAAGCAGCTTCTGCCAACCCGGTAGATGCCATGAAGTGCGAATAAGCCGGCTTAACCTTTGAAATTCGTGATTTCGGAAGTAATGCTGAAATTGTATTCCGGATACTCATAAATCGGGGTACGGGGTTCGGTTTCTCCTACAGAGTATCCCCAGATGCTTTCATACTCTTTCTTGTTCTCGTCCATTTCTTCCAACTGCTCCAGGTAGTTTGCCACCGATTTTGATTCAATGATAACAAACTTTCCGATTTTTTCAATTATCGGACTGTGATTGCGGTTGTGGTCGTGGTCGAATTCAAGGATGCGTCTGCCGGCCCTGGTTATGCCAATTACCCTGTAGGTCATGCTTTTCCCTACTCCCGGCAAATTAAGCACATTCCTGTCTGTGGCAATAAACGGAATGTCAGCATCTTTTCTTAACTGCTCAATATTTTCGACCATTTTCCGGGCCTGCAGCGGAAAATCCATGATGCGGCTGCGATAATCAGAGGGAATTAGGCCATACACCTTTTCTTCAAGCTGCTCCTGGGCAGCCCTTGCGTTGGTGGCAAACTTGAAGGAGTTTTCCATATATCCCTTAACCGAAAAAGTATAATATGGGATCACCCCAATATCATTGAGCACCTTGCGCAATTTGGCCGTATGGCCGCGCCTGGAAGCAGCAGCAGTAAATACCAGTTGATTTACCACGGTCCATCCTGCACTTATCAGCCTGGACACCCCCTGTTTCGACTCAGGGGTTATTTCCATGGGAGACTGAAAGTGTGTTTGAACCACAAACTGTTTGACTCCAAGCGCACTTGCTTTTTCCCTAAAGTCAGACAATATGCCCGCAAGCTCAGTTGTGATGCGCTGGGGCAGGTATACCGGAAGCCTGGTGCCCAGCCTTACCCTTACTATTTCAGCATATTTTTCTCCGTCAGGCCGGTTTTGGTTGGCCTGCTTTTTGGCCCTGGCCATATCAAGCACTGCATCCAGTATCTTCTGCAAAGACTGGTTGGCGCTCATCAGGGCATCGCCCCCGGTTATCAGGATATCGCGAAGCTGGGAATCATTGCCGTAATAATCCATAATGAGCCTGAGTTTGGCATCCCAGGCCTCGGTGGGTTTAAGTTTTTCAAGGTTGAAGTTTAGATTGCCTCTTTGAAAATCGTACATGCGCTGGCAGGAGGCACACAGCCCGGCGCAAGCACGCCCCATGGTGTCGGGGATCATGATGGCCACCTCGGGATACCGCCGGTGTACGTTGTGTTTGGTTGGCAATATCCAGCCGGCCGCATTGGGCTTCCCGGCCTCCACCACATCTTCTTTCTCCCAGGCAACAATTTGTCCGTACTCTTCTACCAATTGTTTGGAATAGATGATGTAATACCGTATGGCGAGATCGGCTCCACGGGCAAATTCCGGCACATTAACGTTCAGCAGGCTCAGGTAATAAGGGTTAATGAAAAAAGGAATTCCGCGTTTTTCAGCCCTTTTAAGAATACCCATGGTTTCCTGGTCAAGGGTATAATCCAACAGCTCATTCAGAAAATCGGGGGTTCTCACTGCAAACCTCAGGTGAAAACTGTGATCCTCCCACCATTTTTCCACCAATTCCAGCTGCTTTGAATGCTCCAATCCATCAGGAAAGCTGTATTTGGGACTTCGGATTTCCTTGTCCTGAATTTTCTGTGCCAGTATCCGGATAATCCTGCTTTTGTTTTTTTCTCTGATCCTAACAATATCAGGGTCTAATCCCGAAGGGTAACGATCCATCCATGACAGAACCTGTTCACGTGTATACTCATGTTTTTTATTGAGCCCCTTAAACTGGCGGAACAAATGCCGCATGTCTATGAAAAAATTGGCCTGAGCCCCACCCCGACCATCTCTGACCGCCAGCCAAAGCATCCGGAATGGATCGCTGACAACCTCCCTGCCCTTTAGATTCTGATCATTTAGCTTCCTGCCTGCATTGTCAAGGTAGTCCATGATCCGAATGGCTGCATAATCCTGCCAGCTCAAGCGGGCAAAGGCCTCGCGGCCACCGGCAGCACCCCGGTAATAAGCCATGGCATCCGGGCGGTCGCTCAGATAGTCATTGGCCATCTGGCGGATGCTGTCAAAAAACTGCTCCGGATTGTCAGACTGCATGATGGCCTGCTCAATCTCGGGATTTTCTTTTAATAGTTTCGCCAGAACCTTGATGGCGTGGGGAGAAACAGGGTGGTGATCGGTGACAATCGGGATGTTTTTCATAGCGGTCTTACAAAGATACGGATTTTTTCCGCATCTCCCTGAGACCTTTTATGATGGTGGGGTCAATAATTACAACAAAACCAACAAATGCTACTACAAAAAGTATGTTTATTGCGCTGTAAATTATGATGGTAAAATCCGGCAACATCCTTTGGAGAACCACCATCACAGTGGCAGCCAAAACAAAGCCAGACAATCTGGACACCTCATATGGCACTGGATAGTGCCGCTGGCCAAGCATATAAGAAACGGCCATCATAACAAAATAACAAACCATGGTGGCCCAGGCTGATCCGTGGTATCCCCATATGGGAATCCACCAGATATTCAGGATGATGGTAATAAACGCTCCCAGCAAAGCAATCCAGGCCCCATAGCCGGTTTGCCCCGTAAGTTTATACCAGATAGACAGATTGAAATACACGCCCAGAAAAAGGTTGGCAAGCAATAATACCGGCACTATACCCAGGCCGGCCCAAAACTCAGGCCCGATGAAATGCTTCACGATATCGATAAACAAACTCACACCCAAAAACATCATCAAACAGGTAAGCACAAAATACTTCATGATCAGGGCATAGGTTTTCCGGGCATCTTTCTCTTTGGCATGAGAAAAGAAAAATGGTTCTGCGGCAAACCGGAAAGCCTGAATGAAAATCGTAAGCAATATAGACAGTTTGTAGCAGGCACTATAGATCCCCACATGCGCCATGGCAATGTCTTCGGGTAGCATAAACTTTAGCAGCAGCTTATCCAGGGTTTCATTCACCACCCCTCCCAGGCCGGCAATCACCAGGGGCAGGGCATAAACCATCATCATGCGCCAGGTGGCCGGAGAAAAACCCAGTCCGCTGCGAAACATCACCGGGAGCAGCAATACAGTGGTTACCGCAGAAGCAATCAGATTGGCAATAAAAACGTATCCCACCCCTACTTCGGGATTATAGATGCTGTTTATAAACGGACGCAGACTTTCCGGACCCGAAACCGACAGCCACGGGCACAACAACAAAAAGAACAAAACAAATACAATGCTGGTTATAATGCCGGTAAGTTTGATTACTGCAAACCGCATCGGGCGGTTGTCGGCCCTCAGTCTTGCAAAAGGAATGGCATTGATCACATCCAGTGAGATAATCAGCGCAAGCCAGGTAATGTATTCGGGATGTGAGGCATGCCTGAGCAATGCCGACAAAGGTGTCTGAAATGCAAGGGCGAGCACCAGGAAGAGGGTGGTTGTGCCCATAATAGACACCATGGCCGTACCAAAAACCTGGTTTTTGCGGCCGGCATCTCCCTGAGCAAACCTGAAAAAGGCAGTTTCCATCCCATAGGTAAGGATTACCAGAAGAAACGCCACATAGGAATACATTTCGGAAAAAACACCGAATTCACTGGCAACAAACACACGGGTGTAAAGGGGCACGAGCAGGAAGTTGATTACCCGTCCCAGGATGCTGCTTAAGCCATATACGGCGGTTTGTCCGGCAAGTCGCCTGATGGGATCCACCTTTTTTTTGGAGATTGGTTAGGAAATTAACAGCCCGTAGTGCCTCAGCCTTTTGCTGAACGCACCTTGTTTTTCCATTCCTGATATCCAGACTCAAACACCTCCTGCCTGTT
>CAZFOI010000016.1:0-11375 GCA_964520605.1 uncultured Bacteroidales bacterium | reverse complement strand
GCAGGTACTTGAAAAAGCCAGAAAGTTTTGTGCCTGGCAGGAACGCTGTGCCGCCGAGGTAGATCGCAAGCTTCGATCCCTGGGATGTACAGAACAGCAAAGAAGCAGTATCCTGTCTTCATTACAGGAAGACGATTACCTGAACGAAAAACGCTTTGCCCATAGTTTTGTCAGAGGCAAGATCAATCAGAATCAATGGGGCAGGATCAGGATAAAAAAAGAACTGGAATGGAGGGGCCTCGACAAAGAAACCATTCAGGATGCCCTAAGCGCGTTTGACAATGATGCGTATATTGTGATACTGCAAGGTTTGGTCAGGAAAAAACTTCCTGCTGGCGATATTCGGGAACGGGAAAAAACCATCCGGTATTTAATTGGCAGAGGGTTTGAACCGGATCTTGTGATTCAAACAATAAATGAACTACAAACAAATAGTTAACCCACTCATAAATTATCCATAGAAATGATTTATACAGAACACGTCAAAGATGCCGGACGAAGGCTTGATGCCTTGAGGAGGTTCCTTTGACATCGAAGGAAAAAACGCCGAAATAGCCGAACTCCAGAAGCAGAGTGAGTCACCTGATTTCTGGTCAGACCCAAAGGGTGCAGAGAAAATACTGAAACAAATCAGTGAGATCAAAAAATGGACACAGGAGTTCGATGATGCTTTCCGGCATCTGGAAGATTTGAAGATACTTTTCGAGTTTCTGGAAGCAGGTGAAGGCAGTGAGGCCGAGTTGGATTCTCAGTATGCCACAACAATGAGTTCCATTGACCGGCTGGAGTTCAGAAAAATGCTAAGCAAGGAAGAAGATCGTCTGAACGCTATTGTTACCATCAATTCAGGTGCAGGCGGAACCGAGAGTCAGGATTGGGCAGAAATGCTTATGAGAATGTATCTCAGGTGGGCCGAAAGAAAGAACTATAAGACTACCGTACTCGATCTGCAGGAAGGAGATGGGGCCGGCATCAAAAGTGCAGCCATAGAAATTGAGGGAGACAACGCCTTTGGTTATCTGAAAGGCGAAAGCGGGGTCCATCGCCTTGTCAGATTGTCTCCTTTCGATGCCAACCACAAGAGGCATACATCCTTCGCATCGGTTTACTCATACCCGGTTATTGATGAAAGTATAGAAATTGAAATCAACCCGGCTGATTTAAGCTGGGATACATTCCGTTCAAGCGGACCCGGCGGGCAAAACGTAAATAAGGTTGAAAGTGCCGTCAGGGTAAGGCACGCTCCTTCAGGAATTGTGGTTGAATGTCAGGAAACCCGTTCCCAGGGTCAAAACCGGGAGAAGGCCATGATGATGCTTAAGTCCCAGCTTTATGAACTGGAACTGCGAAAAAAGCGAGAAAAACTTCAGGAACTCGAAAGCACCAAAAAGAAAATTGAATGGGGTTCCCAGATCAGAAGTTATGTGTTTCATCCATACAAGATGGTAAAAGACCTGCGTACCGGAGTCGAAACTTCCAATGTGCAGGCAGTCATGGACGGAGATCTGGATGGGTTCATCAAAGCCTTTCTTATTGAGTATGCCTGATAATGCATTTATTACCAGGGGATTAAACAATCATTTAACGAACTGCTTTCAAAGAAGCTTCTAGTGCTTTTTGAATCAGGACTTTATAATCGCTTGGTTAATAACTTTAAGGCATTGTTAATAATCTTGGTTTTTTCCCAATAGTTTTGTTTGCTATCTTCGCTTATCGGTACACCTTCGTACAGAATTTGCCCAGCCATACTTCTGTTTTTTTTCGGTGTAAACCCCAAATAACCAAACCAAACCCAATTAAGCATGGACAACAAGCCAGCATTGAAGATCGTGCAGGATCGTGTCAGCACCAGGGAAACCGGAGAAAATCTCTACAACCAGGTACTGGATCAGCGAGACCGCCCTGAGCCTGATGGCCTGCAGCAAAAAGCCGGATTCCCCCACATGAAAGAAGAAACAATGGCAATACCCAAAACCCGGTATGCATTTGAAGAAGCACTGAAACAATCTACTGAATATTTTGGAGGCGACAGTCTGGCCGCTGGCGTCTGGGCAAACAAATACGCACTTAAGGACTCTGATGGAAACCTGTACGAATGTACTCCTGATGATATGCACCGCAGAATTGCCGGTGAAATCGCCAGAATCGAAAAAAGATATCCCAACCCGCTTTCTGAAGAACAGATTTTTCAGTTGCTCAGGAACTTTAAATACATTGTCCCCCAGGGCAGTCCCATGGCCGGAATTGGCAATCCCTTTCAGATTGGGTCTCTGTCAAATTGCTTTGTAATTGGAAGCAAGGGAAATGCCGACTCTTACGGGGGTATTATGAAAATTGATGAAGAACAGGTGCAGTTGATGAAAAGAAGGGGCGGAGTGGGTCATGACCTGTCTCATATTCGTCCTAAAGGAAGCCCGGTAAAGAACAGCGCCCTGACGTCAACAGGACTTGTTCCTTTTATGGAACGTTATTCCAACTCAACCAGAGAAGTAGCCCAGGATGGTCGCCGCGGAGCCCTCATGCTTACAGTATCCATAAAACATCCTGATGCCGAAGGTTTTATAGACGCCAAACTGGAACAGGGCAAGGTAACCGGAGCCAATGTGTCGGTTAAGGTCACTGACGACTTCATGGAAGCAGCGCTTTCAGGCGGAGAGTTTACCCAGCATTACCCCATCAGTGCAAAAGAACCTGGTTTTACCAGAAAAATCCACGCCCGGAACCTCTGGAATAAGATCATACATAACGCATGGAAATCAGCAGAACCAGGAGTCTTGTTCTGGGATACCATTATCAGGGAATCTGTGCCTGACTGCTATGCAGAATTCGGATTTGCCACGGTTTCTACAAATCCCTGCGGCGAAATTCCCCTATGCCCCTATGATAGTTGCCGCTTGCTGGCCATTAATCTTTTTGGTTATGTGGAAAATCCCTTTACCCCTCAGGCAAGCTTCAACTTCAACCTTTTCAAAGAACATGTTTCCTATGCCCAGATCATCATGGACGACATCATCGACCTTGAGCTGGAAAAGATCGATGCCATTCTGAAAAAAATTGAATCGGATCCGGAGTACGATGAAGTAAAAAGCGTCGAAATAAGCCTTTGGAGAAAAATACGACAGAAATGTATTGAAGGAAGGAGAACCGGAATCGGGATCACCGCTGAAGGAGATATGCTGGCTGCACTTGGCTATCGTTACGGCTCTGACGAAGCTACTGCTTTTTCTGTTGAGATACACAAGACCCTGGCTATTGAAGCCTACCGTTCGTCTGTGAAACTGGCCCGTGAACGCGGTGCTTTCCCTCTTTACGATGCCGGGCTGGAAGAGAAGAATCCATTCATTAACAGACTTCGGGAAGCAGATCCGTCCATGTATGAAGAAATGCTTAAGCACGGGAGAAGAAACATTGCCCTGCTTACCATTGCTCCCACCGGAAGTGTATCCCTGTTAACGCAGACCACATCCGGGATTGAACCCGTTTTTATGGTTTCATACAAAAGAAGAAGAAAGGTTAATCCCAACGACAAGAATGTGCGTGTCGACTTTGTGGATGAAGTTGGCGATCATTGGGAAGAATACAATGTGTTCCATCACAAGTTTATTGATTGGCTCCGGGCCAATGGCTACAATGAGGACGAGGTAAAAACAATGAAAGAAGAAGCCCTTAGCGAAGTCATTGCCCGATCGCCCTATTACAAAGCAACTGCAAATGATGTAGACTGGTTGGCAAAGGTGCATATGCAGGGTGCCGTTCAAAAATGGGTAGATCACTCTATCAGTGTTACCGTCAATGTTCCGGAAGATGTTTCAGAGGAACTTGTTGCCCAAATTTATGAAACCGGATGGAAAAGCGGTTGCAAAGGCATGACCGTGTACCGAGACGGATCCCGCTCCGGGGTATTGGTTAAAGACACCCAAAAAGACAATACAGGAGAAGAATTTCGCGAAACAACAGCCCCAAAAAGACCTAAGGTAATTGATGCTGAAATTGTTCGTTTTAATAATGATTCGGAAAAATGGCTGGCGGTAGTGGGCATTCTGTTCGACAGACCCTATGAAATATTCACAGGAAAAGCAGAAGGTTTTTACCTGCCCAATTATGTTGAAAAGGGATGGGTAATCAAAAACCGCCTCGAAAGCGGAGAAAAGCGTTACGATTTCACCTTCCTCGACAGGGATGGATACAAAGTTACCATCGAAGGCCTTTCGCGATCCTTCCATAAGGAATTCTGGAACTACGCCAAGCTGATTTCCGGCATCCTTCGGCATGGCATGCCCCTGCCTTCGGTGGTAGATGTGATTGAAGACCTGAACCTGGACAGTGACCGCCTCCATACCTGGAAAAATGGCGTTGTCAGGGCACTGAAAAAATACATACCTGATGGCACCGTTGCCCACGGCAGGGTTTGCAACAAATGCAAACAGGAATCGGTAATATACCAGGAAGGATGTCTGACCTGCACCAGCTGCGGAGAAAGCAAATGCGGATAAAAAAACGCCCCGGAAATCCGGGGCGTTTTTTTGTCAGCATATCTGATTACTGTATGTATATGCCTTCGCCAACACCAATTGGCAGACCCAGTCCATACCAGGCAAACAGCAGGATAACCCACAACACAAACAGTATTAGCGCATAGGGAATCAGCAGGGATACGATGGTCCCGATGCCGATGTTTTTGTTGTACTTATGTATCCAACCCAAAAGCAGCGGGAAATAAATATACAGTGGCGTAACACTGTTTGTGATGGAATCCCCCACCCTGTACATAAGCTGTACAAATGCCGGATTATAGTTCAATTGGGCCAGCATCGGAATAAAGATAGGTGCAAAAATTGCCCATTTTGCCGAGCCGCTTGCCAGGAACATATTCAGAATGGCAACCAGAATCATAAAGAAGGTAAACAGCACCGGGCCGGTGATACCGGTAGACTCCAGAAATCCGGCTCCGGCAATGGCCAGAATGGTATCCAGTTTTGACCAGCTAAACAGATTGATGAATTGCGAAACCACCAACATCAGCACGATGTAACCAGACAATTCTTTCATGCCGTGTTCCATATGCTTGATAATATCGTTGGGCTGCTTGATGGTGCCGGTTACCTTGCCATAAAAATATCCGGGAATGGCGAAGAAGAAAAACAAAATGGGCACCAAACCACGAAGGAAAGGAGATGGCACCAGGCCACCCGTTACCTGATTACGCAAAGGGGCCCCGGCTGGCACTACCAGCAGCAGGATAAATATAACGTATATCAGCATGGCAATACCGGCCTGCTTCATGCCCTTTTTTTCAAGGGGAGTCATGGATCCGTCGGTTACCTGATGGTCAAACTCACCCAAAAGCTCAAATTTCTGGGTGCGGGGTATGGTATACCGTCTGGCAATAAAGGCCCCTCCAAATCCCACCAGGAAGGTTGAGGCAATCATAAAGTACCAGTTGGATGTAGCACTGACTTCCTGGCCTCCCACCATCTGAGAGGTAATCTGGGTGCTGATCCCTGCAAGCAGAACATCGGTACCGGCAATAAAGAAGTTTGCCGTAAAACCAGCTGTTGCACCGGCATACCCGGCTATCAGACCGGCTATGGGGTTAAGCCCCATCTGAGCGAAAATCAATGCAGCGATGGGCGGAACAATCACGATGCCCGCATCAGATCCGATGTTTCCACAGGCACCAATGATAAAGATAACAGGAAGCACAATCTTTCTGGGAACAGAAAAAGCTATCGTTCTCAGAGCAACTGTTAGCAGGCCTGATCTCTCGGCAATGGAAACCCCCATTAACATAACCAACACCAAACCAAAGGGAGCGAAATGGGCAAAATTGGTCACCATTTCTTCCAGGAAGCGGCGCAGGCCTTCTCCTGAAACAAGGTTCTGGGCCTCCACAAGCTCTCCTGTGTCGGGGTGAACAGCTTTTACACCCATAAAAGATGTAAAGGCGCTGATGACGATTATGAAAATGCAGATCCAAACGAACATCCAAAAGGGATGGGGAAGTTTGTTCCCCATATCCTCTATCCACTTCAGGACACCCTTGGCTCCCGTATCAACGGAAGCAGCTTCGGCTTTATTTCCCTGAGTTGGGGCTTGGGTATGGTTTTCTTTCGCCATAGACTAATCCTCGTCTTTTTCTTCTTCCTCGTAAGCCTTAAGCAACTGATCCTGAACATCTGCAGGAACCTGCTGATATTCCGCGAATTTCATGCCATAGGTGGCGCGTCCGCTGGTAATGGAGCTCAGCGTGGTAGAATACCTGTTCATCTCAGCCAGGGGAACCTTGGCGCGGATTTTCTGATAACCACCCTCGCTGTCCATTCCCATGATCAGGGCCCTTCTTCCCTGAAGGTCGGTCATTACATCACCCATTTTTTCTTCGGGCACCATGACTTCAACATCATAAATGGGCTCAAGAATTTTGGGTGCCGCATTTTTGAAGGCATCCTTAAAGGCATTGCGTCCGGCAAGTTTAAAGGAAATTTCATTGGAATCTACCGGGTGCATTTTGCCATCATAAATATTTACGATGATATCCCTTGCATAGGAGCCGGTAAGGGGGCCTTCCTCCATTTTTTCCATGAGGCCCTTCAGGATGGCCGGCATAAAACGGGCGTCTATGGAGCCACCCACAATACAGTTATGGAACAGAAGTTTTCCACCCCAGGGCAATTGATGCTCATCCCTTCCCCTGATAGGGAATTCGGTCTGATCAGCCTTGCCTTCATACCAGGGCTCGATCAGCATGTGTACCTCACCAAACTGACCGGCACCACCCGATTGTTTTTTGTGACGATACATAGACTTGGCCGGCTTGGTAATGGTTTCGCGGTAAGGAATTTTTGGAGCATAAAACTCTATGCCAATTTTGTTGATGTTTTCAATCATCCATTTGGCGGCATTCAAATGCATTTCACCCTGTCCGGAGAAAATGACCTGCTTGAGTTCTTTGGAGTGCTCATAAACCAGGGTGGGATCAATGTTGTTCATCTCCTTCAGTACTGTGGCCAGTTTTTCATCGTCAGCACTGTTTTTTGCTTTTACCGCAGTACGGTACTTGGGCTCAGGGTATGCAATGGGCGACACCTCCACACCCTGATTCTTGGAAACGGCAAGGGTGTTATTGGTATTGGTATCCTTAAGCTTAATGGTGGCACCAATATCTCCGGGCATCAACTTGTCTACTTTCTGACGGTTTTTCCCTGCAACGACAAACAACTGGGACAGCCTTTCCTTGGATCCGGTGTTTGAATTAATCATGTCAAGTGCCTCGGTTACCACACCATCATAGACCTTAAAGAAAGATATTTCTCCAAGGTGAGGCTCAACGGCAGTTTTAAACACCAGGGCAACAGGAGAGCCAGCCTCGGTGAACTTCAGTTCAGAACCATCAGTAGTAAGCGTGGGAGCAACTTCAGAAGGTGAAGGGAAGCTCTCGGCAACAAACTCCATAAAACGGCCAACACCCTGGTTGTTCTTGCCTGATACACAGAAAATGGGATACATGGTGCGGGTGGCAATGCCCTGACGAATACCCCTGGCCAGTTCTTCGTCAGTAAGAACGCCGTTTTCAAAGAAGAGCTCCATAAGCGCTTCTTCGCTTTCTGCAGCCGCCTCTACAATCGCATTGCGGTATTCTTCGGCCTTTCCTGCTTCGGATGCCGGCAAATCCAGGATTTCCGGTTTGCCACCACCAACAGGGAATTTGTACATTTTCATTTTCAGCACATCCACAATGGTGTCAAATCCATGTCCCTGGTTAACGGGATACTGAACTACCATAACCTTGTCTCCAAACTGTGCCTTTAACTGACGAACAGATTCCTCGAAGTTGGCCTTCTCATGCTCAAGCTGATTCATGAGGAAGACTGCGGGCTTTTCCAATCTATTGATGCTTCTCCATGTAATTTCAGTCCCCACTTCCACCCCATTTTGGGAATTGACCACCAGTACAGCGGTGTCAGCAACCTTTAGGGCGGCAATCAGCTCACCGATATAATCATCGAAGCCGGGAGCATCAATCAGGTTGATTTTCTTGCCGGCATACTCTGCATACAAGACAGTAGAGAAAACCGACACCTTACGGTCGAGTTCAATTTCGCGATAATCTGATACTGAGTTCCCGTCATCGACAGAACCCCGTCTGTTAATAACACCGCCCTCAAACAGCATGGCCTCGGCCAGGGTGGTTTTCCCCGATTTGGCCCCTCCTGCGAGAACGATGTTTCTGATCTCTTTGGTGTTGTAAACTTTCATCTGTTGTAGAATTGTTTATTGGGTCTGATGCGGTATGCCTTGAACACAACCATGCACCAATACCACGATTATGGTGATTAATTGATTTTTCGATCCACTTCTCCTGAAAAAAGTGGCTAAAGATATAAAAAAACCGGGAAGCGGCGATACAAATCCCGCTGATTTTAAGAAATAAGCAGGGTTTACAGGCAAACAGATGTCATCTCCAGAAAGGCTGCATAACGCTCATCAAGGTCTTTCCGTGAAACTCCCGCCAGTTTGTCTGTTCCGAAGTCCTCCACTGTAAAACTGGCCGTTACAGTGGCATAAACCAGGGCCTTTTTCAGGGTATCAAAACCAGTGTCTTTCCTGCTGGCAATATAACCCATGAACCCTCCCGCAAAGGAATCTCCGGCTCCGGTGGGGTCTTTAACCTGCTCGAGCAGCAAGGCAGGAATAACAAACGTCCTTTCAGCAGTAAAAAGCATTGAGCCGTGTTCTCCTTTCTTTACGATCAGTATCCTTGGCCCCATGGAAAGAATGGTGCGTGCAGCTTCCGGAAGTGTACCCTTTCCGGATAATTGTTTAGCCTCCTGATCATTTATGGCAAGAACATCAACCTTTTTAATAACCGCAAGCAAATCATCCCAGGCCGTATTCATCCAAAAATTCATGGTATCCATGCAGATAAGTTCAGGACGCACTTCCATTTGTTCAATAACCCGCATCTGCACAGAAGGTGTGAGGTTTCCAAGCATAACATAAGGGCTGCGTCTGTATGGTAGCGGAAGGACAGGGTCGAATCCGGCCAGCACATTGAGATCAGTAGCCAGGGTGTCGCGCATATTCATGTCCTGGTGGTATTTCCCTGCCCAGAAGAATGTTTTCTGCCCCTTAACCCGCTTCAAACCACACAGGTCAACATGTCGGTTTCTGAGCAATTCTTCATAAGCCTGCGGAAAATCATCCCCTACAACGGAAACAAGATTCAGGTGTTTGGTAAACAATCCGGCTGCAAGACAAAAATATGTGCCCGCACCTCCCAGGATTTTTCCTGTTTTCCCAAACGGGGTTTCTACCTGGTCAAAAGCGACAGAGCCAACGATTAATAAAGACATGTATGTTTTTTATTCAGATTGAGCTTTGAATGATTCTGCCAATTCGGCCATGCGACCCTGTTGCAATCCCCAACAGTCAACAACCAGCCCGAAAATCATTGTTCTCATTTTCTTATTCTACTGTTACCGATTTTGCAAGATTTCTGGGTTGGTCTACATTGCACCCCCTGAGAACGGCAATATGATAGGAGAGCAATTGAAGGGGTATGGTAGCCACCAGAGGCACAAAGGCCTCATCGGTTTCAGGTATCTCGATTACATGATCTGCCATTTCCCTTACGAGATTATCCCCTTCCGTCACCACGGCAATAATAACCCCCTTACGGGCCTTAACCTCCTGAATATTGCTTACCACCTTATCGTAACTGCCTTTTTTTGTAGCGATTACCACTACCGGCATGTTTTCATCGATAAGGGCAATGGGCCCGTGTTTCATTTCGGCTGCAGGATAACCCTCCGCATGTATATAGGATATCTCTTTCAGTTTCAGTGCACCTTCCAAGGCAACGGGAAAATTGTATCCCCTGCCCAGGTACAAAAAGTTTCGGGCATGGGCAAACGCTCTTGACAGTTCAATGATCTGATTGTTGGTGGCAAGGGTTTTTTCCACCTTGTCCGGGATGGACTCAAGTTCGTTTAACAACTGAAAGAATCTGGGCCTGGAGATGGTTCCTTTTTTATCGGCAATAGAAAGTGCCATCATGGCAAGTATGGCCACCTGGGCAGTAAATGCTTTGGTTGATGCTACACCAATCTCGGGCCCGGCGTGGGTATAAGACCCGGCATGGGTGGCACGGGCAATGGAAGACCCCACCACATTGCATATGCCCAAAATAACCGCCCCTTTTGATCGGGCCAGCTCCACGGCTGCCAGTGTATCCGCGGTTTCCCCTGACTGGCTGATGGCAATTACAATATCCCCCTCGTAAATAACCGGATTGCGGTAGCGAAATTCAGAAGCGTATTCCACTTCTACCGGGATGCGGGCCAGGTCTTCGAAAAGGTATTCCCCAACCAGGCCTGCATGCCAGGAAGTACCGCAGGCTATGATAACAATTCTTTTTGCATTAACAAATGCTTTCTCATAATCAATAATGCCCCCAAGGGCAACCACCCCTTTAGATGCGTTAAGCCTTCCCCTGAGGCTGTCACGTATGGAGCGTGGCTGTTCAAATATCTCCTTTAGCATAAAATGCTCAAAGCCACCTTTTTCAATAGCAGAAAGTTGCATCTCCAGGTGGTGAACGTAAGGGGTCTTTTTCTGGTTGCGTATGGTTTTTATCGACAATTCCCCTTTTCTGGGAACCTTTACCATTTCCTCATCATCAAGATAAACCACGTTTTTGGTGTATTCCACAATGGGAGAAGGATCAGAAGCAATAAAGTATTCACCACTGCCAATTCCAATTACCAAAGGACTTCCTTTTCTTGCAGCTATCAGAAAGTCTGGATTATCCTGGGAAACCACCACAATGGCATATGCACCAATAACCTGATTCAGGGCTATGCGCACCGCTTCTTCAAGGTCTGTGAGGTTTTTGAGCATGATGTCCTCAATCAGGTGCACCAAAACCTCGGTGTCCGTATGGCTTGAAAATTGATACCCCCTGTTTTTCAGCTCCTCTTTAAGGGTTCCATAGTTCTCTATGATGCCATTGTGAATGATGGCAAGTTTCCCTGAGGGGCTGACGTGGGGGTGGGCGTTTTCATTGCTGGGCTCCCCATGTGTGGCCCACCGGGTATGGGCAATACCAATGGTACCACTAAGATCCTTTCCTTTGATATGGTCAACCAGGTCTGCCACCTTGCCCTGGGTTTTAAACACCCTGAGACTCCCGTCGAGCAGTGCCAGTCCGGCACTGTCATAGCCCCTGTATTCAAGTCTGTGAAGACCCTTGATCAGCAGGGGATAGGCTTCTCTGGGTCCGATGTATCCAACAATGCCACACATACGCGTTTCATTATGGGTCTGGCCCGTTTCAATCAAATATGGAATATACTATCTCCAGGCGCATGGGTCTG
>CAZFOI010000015.1:0-11488 GCA_964520605.1 uncultured Bacteroidales bacterium | reverse complement strand
CAGATTTCAGGTGCTTTTGTGCTTCCTGAAGGCTCTTCTCAATTTCACTGCGGGTTTCTTCCATCTGCTTTTGAAATTCACCAGAATTAAAAAACTCATTTGCTTCCATAATGGATCGATTGATCTGACGACGGGTTTCCTCCATCTGTTTCCGGAATTCTTCAGAGTTAAGTTGTTCCATGATTTCGCGATTTGCCTCCACAACAGAGAGTCTTGCCTGCTGGATGGCACGCTGAATTTGTTCCTGCTGTTTGGGACTTAGTTCTTCCCATTGATAGGAAGTTCCATCGGTTGTAACAAAGGTGGCCTTTTTGTTTTGTTCTTTTGCCGGTTGTTCTCCTGAAACCGGCAAAGTATCCGTCAATAGCGACCCGGTACGTATCATTTCCCCGTGATTAACTGCCAGTGTATATTGGCTTGCATATGAGGTTTCAGGGGATGCAAAATGGTTGACTCCCGATGCCGGACTAAGCCAGGCAAGCGAGAGAATTGCTGAAGACAAAACCAGCAGTGCTGCCAGCTTCTGTTGCGGATTGAATTCACTTGTTTTCATGGTCAAAATCTTTTTGATTCTTTTTAATAATTGATTTTCTGATTGTACCGCAGCCAGGGCTGGTTGCAGAAGCCCGCTTCGGTCGGTTTCCAGTGTTACCAGTGCCCTGGCGTATTCCATGGGCTTTCCGGTTTGAAGAACTATCCATTCGTCCACCCTATGCTCCCTTTCCATACGGATGTTGCGGCTGATCCACCAAACCACCGGATGGTAAAAGAACACAATCTCTATAATGTTTTGGAATAGATTTATATAATGGTCTCTGCGCCGAAGATGGTAAAATTCATGCATAAGAATTATCTCAATCTGTTCGGGAGTCAGAGAGGAAAGAACGGAAATTGGCAATAAGACAACCGGTTTAAGAAATCCTGCCACTACCGGGACCAGTGCTTTCTCTGAAATAAATACCGGAATCTTTGCTGAAACCCGGGTGAGTTTTCGCATTTTATCCACAATGGGTCGAATGCTTTGTGGTAAGGGCCGGGTGAATCGTTTTCTCATGGTATATACCCTTGAGTATTGCACCAGACCGGCAATGGCAAACAATACCATTCCTGCCAGATAGGAATAAAAAACATAGGGGGTAATTGTTTCCAGTGGTGCCCATTGAAGCCAGGATGATTTCTCCACGATATACAGCCCCGGAGAATCGGCAGTGCTGGCTAATGAAACGCCTTCCATGAATATGGTGCTTATGCGCGTTGCATCCTGGTAAATATGCCATTGTCTGAACATCGTAACCGCAAAACTCAGGGGGACAGCCAACAGGGCAATGAGTGAAATGGTATACCGGGTATTGGAGCTGGCCCTCCTGGCAGTTATAAGCGCCAACCTCCACAAAAGGGCAATGAGCAACCATTGCCACAAACTGTGCAATACAGTCCACCCGATGGAGTGAATCAAAGGATGCGACAGGTTCTCAATAATGGTCATGACTTTTCGGGTTTTTCAAATGACGCAATGAATTTTTTTATTTCTTCCAACTCAGAACTGGAGATTTTTTTGCTGCTTAGGGCGCCCATAACCATTCTGCCAGCCGATCCCCTGTAAAGGCCTTCGATCATCTTGCCCACAAAATGGCTTTCGGTTTGTTTGCGGCTCTGTGTCGGAGCATAGACATGGGATCTGAGACTGGTATCCCTTGTTAGCAATCCCTTATCATGCATGATCTGCATGGTTTTTAAACTTGTGGTATAGCCGGTATCCCTTGTTTTTTCCAATACCTCGTGAACCTGTCTCACAGTGGCAGGTCCTATGTCCCATAAGACCTGAAGGATCTCAAGTTCACTTTCGGTGGGGTGCCATTTTTTGTTGTTTTCCATATCTACGATGAATTTCGTAGACAAATGTAATACGAAAGTTTTCGTAATGCAAATAAAAATCCTTAAAATTTTAAAAATTTATCCGAAAACAGTAAGGGTGATTTTCCTGCTTCCGGCATGATTCCTGAATTCACAAAGAAAAATTCCCTGCCAGGTGCCGAGTTTCAGTTTGCCCTTGCCTAAACTTTTTACTTTTGGGCTTGTTCAATGTGTATAACAGATAATTGTCATGCAGAAAGATATCAAAACCATACGTCTGAATGTAGAAGGCATGCATTGTACCAACTGTGCCCTTGGTGTGAGAAAGTCTTTGGAAAGAGAAGGCTTCTCAAATGTGTTTGCCGATTTTGCCTCTAATGAAGTGAAAATTGATGTGGAAGATCAGTCAAAGATTTCACTTGCTGTAAAAACCATTCAGTCTCTTGGGTACAAGGTAAGCCTCGATAGCGAAAATGATCCTGCAGAAAAGGCAGGGCTGTCTTCCATTGAAAAGAAGTTCTGGTTCTCTGCCATATTCACTGTCCCTTTGATTGCGGCAATGTTTGTTCCTGTTGAATTCCTTCACAACGATATTTTTCAGCTTGCACTGACCATTCCTGTATTTGCAGTTGGCTTCTGGCATTTTGGCCGGAGTGCGTTTATGAGTTTGCGGTCAGGTGTAGCCAATATGGATGTGCTGATATTTCTCGGCAGTACGGCTGCATTTGTATACAGCCTGGTGGGAACCATACTTGGATTGGGGCACAACTATATGTTCTATGAAACATCAGCCAGCATTATTTCCATTGTGCTTCTTGGCAATATGCTGGAGCAGCGTTCCGTAAAAAAGACCACATCGGCCATTGACGATTTGGTAAAATTACAGGACAATACAGCCAGGCTGATTACCATGGATATGCATGAGGGGCAGGAGCAGATCTCAGAAATTCATGCCGGAAAGCTGGTGTCAGGAAACAGGGTGCTGGTTGCCTCAGGAGACAAGATTCCTGCAGATGGAGAAATATACTGGGGGCATTGCAGTGTAGATGAGAGTATGGTTTCTGGTGAAAGCATTCCGGTTGAAAAAAAACCGGGAGATCAGATAGTTGGGGGTACCTTGCTGGTTTCCGGAAGTATAAAGGCAAAGATAACCGCTGCTGGCAATGATACCGTGCTGGCAGGCATAATTGACATGGTCAGGAATGCGCAAAAAGACAAACCCGGTCTCCAAAACCTGGCAGATCGCATAAGTATGGTTTTTGTTCCTGTGGTGGTTGGGTTGTCGATAGCAACCTTTCTGTTCTGGTATTTTGGCTTCGATCTGGCTTTTCGTGATGCTTTGATGCGCTCAATTGCAGTGATGGTCATTGCCTGTCCCTGTGCTTTGGGTCTGGCAATTCCCACGGCGGTTGTGGTTGGGCTTGGAAGGACTGCAAAGTCAGGGATTCTTCTCAGGGGTGGGTCATCATTCGACCGGCTAAGTCAGGTAGATACGGTGGTGTTTGACAAAACCGGCACACTGACAACCGGAGACTTCAGCATTAGGGAAACCATGATCAATGGCATTGATGAGCAGACTCTGGCGGCAGTAGTACATTCTTTGGAAAAGCATTCATCCCATCCCATAGCAAGGGCACTTACCCGGCACTTCGACCGCAAGGTTTCTCTTGAACTGAAATCGGTTGAGGAGCTAAAAGGCCTTGGCATGATAGCAGAAGATGAGAAGGGCAACAGATATGCGATAGGTTCTTATGCGGTAGCAGCCCACCTTACCAGTGACCAGACCCATCACGTGTATGTGGTTATGAATGATGAACTGGTTGCCTGGTTTGATCTGGAAGACGACATAAAACCTGAGGCAAAAAAAGCAATAGACAGACTACTGGAAAAAGGCATCAGGCCTGTAATGCTCAGCGGAGACAGGGAGAAGCGTTGCAGAGAGGTCGCCGACAAACTTGGAATCAAAGAAGTATATGCAGAAAAACTGCCTTCTCAGAAATTGGAAATTATAGATCAACTGGCCTTGAATTCCAGGATTGCCATGATAGGCGATGGTATAAATGATGCTCCTGCCCTTGCAAAAGCGCATATCGGAATCAGTATGAGTGATGCCACACAGATAGCGGTAAAATCAGCAGAAGTGGTTTTGTTGAAAGGCAATCTTGAATTGCTGACCAAAGCCTTCGCCTCAGCACGTACCACGCAGAGAACCATAAAGGAGAATCTCTTTTGGGCATTCTTTTACAATGTAGCAGCCATTCCCCTTGCCATGGTAGGTTTGCTCACACCCATAGTGGCCGCAGGTGCCATGGCCTTATCGGATGTTGTTGTGGTGTTTAACTCTTTGCGTTTGAAGCGCAGGCGTTTGCGCTGATGCCTTGGTCTTCAGACAAAGATCGATGCTGTGCCAAAGACCTTCAGCCGTATTGTCCCAGGAAAATAATTTTGCTCTTTCCTGTCCCCGACGTATCAAATCATTTCTTAGGGATTCATTATTATCCAGTTTTTCCATGGCCTCTGAAATGGACAATACAGACCAGGGATCAACTAAAAGGGCTGCATCTCCGGCAATCTCAGGCATTGCCGTGCAGTTTGAAGTAATCACAGGCACATGGCACTTCATGGCCTCTACTATTGGAATGCCAAACCCTTCATAAGTAGAAGGCAGCACAAGTGCATGGGCTGCACCTACCAGGCGGGCCAACTCCTCCCGCTGCAATCTTCCGGTAAGAACAATCCTGTCCCTGTGCCTGGCCTTACCAAGCACCCTGCCCAGGGTGCCGTTAGAAAACATGGGCATGCCCGAGATTACAAGGCGTATGTCAGAACTTGAATGCGTGGAGAATGCGTCAAAGGCTTCAATCAGTCTTTGCAGATTTTTTCTGGGATTCAGGGCTCCTACAAATACAAAATACGGATTTCCGGATGCGTACCGGTTTCTTATCTCAGAAATTTGTCCGGCTCCCAAAGGTGCAAAAATATCACTGGCCCCATTATATACCACGTCAATATTATCTGGAGATATCCCAAAGGTGTTCGCAATATCTTTTTGGGAAAAATGGGAAACAGTTGCCAGCCTGCATGCCTTTTTTGCATAGATGGGAAAAAAATGCCGGTAATACAGCCGGGTTAACAGCGGCATATTCTCCGGGAAATGCATGAAGTTTAAGTCATGCATAACAACCAAAGAGGGAATGTCGGTGCTGGTGTTCCATCCATCGGGAGAAACAAAAAGATCAATCTGGTGCTTTTTCAATAATTTCGGAATCTCGCAATGAAACCTGAGGTACCACAACAGGGGATGCCTGCTGGGCAAATATGTTTTAATGGGCACAACATTGTCCGAGAATACAAACGAAGGATCCCAATGCCTGTCAAATATCAGAAAAAAACGGTGCTCAGGATGGTCTTTTGTAATGCGTCTCAGAGTCTCATAGGTAAACCACCCGATTCCTTCCAGACGGTCTTTGATCAGCAACTGGGTATTGACGGCTATATTCATGCAGGATTGGTTGGCGATTCCATGTTTTTTGGCTAAGTTTGCCAAGCCTGAAACCAGGTTACAAAGATATTGCTTACTCTTTAGAATCAGAAATATAAATGCCCAACCGTTTGGAAACGGAAAAGGCTTTTCATAATGAAGCCTTTGCCAGGGGAATCAGAAAGCCTCTTGACCGTTATTACTCTATATTTTCTTCTGTACGTGCAGATTTCCTGCTCCGGCTGAAAGAACTCGCAAAGGATACCGTTGTTTTGGAGTGTGGGTGTGGGATTAACAGCTATGCAGGAGAACTGCAAGGGATTGCTTCGGATCTTACAGGGATAGATATTTCCGATGAAGCTGTAAGGCAATCTGAAAAGCTGGCCATGGAAAGCGGAGCCAAAAACTGCCGTTTTCTGATTATGGATGCCGAAAATCTTAAATTCGACAACAACAGCCTGGGCCTGCTATTCGGTGTTGGTATTATCCATCATCTTGACCTGAATGCTTTTTTTGACGAAGCAGCCAGGGTGCTTACTCCTGATGGCAGCATGTTGTTTATGGAGCCCCTTGGCCACAATCCACTGTTGAATATTTACAGAAGATTAACTCCCAAATACCGGACCCCGGATGAGCACCCTTTGTTAATTAAAGACCTTGGATTGATCAACCGTTTTTTTTCCAGGACTACCATCAGGTATTATTTTTTCTTTGCCCTGTTGGCTGTTCCTTTCAGGAATAGCATTTTTTTCAGCGGTTTGCTAAAACTGCTGAACAAGGCAGATCGTTTGTTCTTCCGATGGATCCCATTTGCGCGTTATCTTGCCTGGTATTGCATTATAGAGGCCCATGGCCCTAAAAAGGAATAAGTCTGATGCTAGAAAAGATCAGGCGTTCATAGACATCAGAAATTCTTCATTGGAACGGGTATGACGCAGCCTGTCGAGTAAGAACTCCATGGCTTCAAGCGGTGTCATGTCTGCAATGAATTTTCGCAGCACCCAAATCCTGTTCATGATGTCTTTGTCTATCAGGAGGTCTTCTCTTCTTGTTCCTGAAGCGATAATATCAATGGATGGGAAAATCCTCTTGTTCGACAACCTTCTGTCCAATTGAAGCTCCATGTTACCGGTTCCCTTGAATTCCTCAAAAATCACCTCGTCCATTTTGGACCCGGTGTCAATAAGCGCTGTGGCAATAATGGACAAGGAACCGCCATTTTCGATGTTTCTCGCAGCACCGAAAAATCTTTTGGGTTTGTGCAGGGCGTTGGCATCGACCCCGCCTGAAAGCACCTTGCCTGATGCAGGAGCCACAGTGTTAAATGCCCTGGCGAGCCTGGTAATTGAGTCGAGCAGAATTACCACATCATGCCCGCATTCCACCATTCGCTTGGCTTTTTCGAGAACAATACCTGCAACCTTAACGTGGCGTTCGGCCGGTTCATCAAAAGTAGACGACACTACTTCAGCCCTGACGTTTCTTGCCATTTCAGTAACCTCCTCGGGCCTCTCATCGATCAGCAATACAATCAGGTATGCCTCTGGATGATTGGCCGCGATGGCATTGGCTATTTCCTGTAACAATATGGTTTTTCCTGTTTTGGGTTGTGCTACTATGAGACCGCGCTGGCCCTTCCCTATAGGGGCAAACATATCAATGATGCGCGTACTCATGGTGGCGCCCTGATGATCGGTTATGCTGAATTTCTCGTTTGGAAATAAGGGAGTGAGAAAGTCAAATGGGACCCTGTCTCTTACTTCTGCAGGATCGCGTCCGTTGATCTTTTCTACTTTAATAAGGGGAAAATACTTTTCGCTTTCTTTGGGAGGCCGGATGCCTCCTCTTACGGTATCGCCTGTTTTCAGACCAAAGAGTTTTATCTGGCTCTGGGATACATAAATATCATCCGGAGAGTTCAGGTAATTATAATCTGATGACCTCAGGAATCCGTAGCCATCAGGCATAATCTCCAAAACCCCTTCGGCAATGATAATACCATCGAACTCAAATGCCTGCTCTGACTGCCGTTTTTCGAAGGGGCGAGGCCGGGCCTGTTGCTCTTTGGGGAGAGACTCAGCCTGAGTCGCTGCGGCTTCGCCGGAAGTGGTTGTGGTTTCAGCCGGAGATTCTGAGACAGCAGCAGGCACAACCGCTGCCACTGGCTTATCGGCTTCTTCGAGGATGGTTGAAGGTTCAGCCGTAAGTTCATCAGATAACACGATCTTTTCTTTTTCCGGATGCTGACGGTTGTCTTTCTTCCAGGGTTTGGATGAGTCGTGGTGTTTGAATCCGGGTTTTTGATGATGACGTTGCTCTGATCTTGCTTCCGAACGTTGTTCCTGCACATGAGGTCTGGCCTCTCGCTGATCCCGTTTTTCCTGATCCTGCGGAGCCGGTTTCTCTCTTTGATCCTGTCCTGTTGATCCGGCAGAGGAACCAGCAGGAATACGTTTCCTTACGCGCATCTGCTGACGCTCCTGATTCTGGGGGGCTTGTTTTGGGCCCTGCTGTACCTGCTGTCGTGGCTGGTCAGAAACAGCTGCAGAAGCCGTTGAACCTGCAACAGATGCCGTTTGTTCTGGTTTCAGTTCCTTCTTCTGTTCTGGTTTGGCCTCTGTCCTGGACTCAGGTTTTCCACCAGGCTTTCTTCCCGGCTTGCGACCCGGATGTTTACGCTGCCTTGAGTCCTCATTGCGCTGAACAGCAGTTGGTTTTTCTCCGGAGTCTTCGCGCTTTTTAACAACTGTTGTAGGATTGACAGCCTGTGCATCGAGGATCTGATAAATAAGATCCTGTTTTTTAAAAGACTCTACTCTTTTAATATTGAGTGATTTGGCAATCTCCCTGAGCTCAGTGAGCAATTTGCCACTTAATTCTTTGATATCGTACATACGTATGGGTTATATAAAACCTGCCTGTGCAGTTTTGCCTGTGGCGAAAAAATGAAGGTAAAGAAGGTATTTTGGTTATAATTCTACTGAAAACCTGAAAACCAAAGAAGGAATTGAAGGGCAAATATAATGATAATTCACAAAACTTGCAAATTTGCAAACTTTCTTACCTTTGCGGGGTACCAACACCATAGCCATGCTACAAAGGATTCAGACATTATATCTGGCAGCAGCCAGTATGTTTACCTTACTCTTCTTTTTCCTCCCACTGGCCTTTATGAACGATGGAATTATCAGCCATCCTTTGCGGCTGATTGCATGGCAGGAAATCTGGATATCTCATTTGCCGGGTAATCTCGTTTTTTTCAGATTTGGATTGCTTTCCCTGTCTGTTCTTGGAATAGCGCTGAATGTTTATGCAATCAGCCGTTTTCGCAACCGCAGGCTTCAGATAAAAACGGGCAAGATGAACATCATGCTTCATGCAGCTATCATGGTTCTGTCATTCTTTATGATAGACCAGATTAAAAGTTTGTTGCCGTTTTGGTCGTTTGCCTATGGGCCTGCAGTATTTTTACTACCAGTGTCGCTTGTTCTGATTCTACTTGCCAACAGGGCAATCAGGTCTGACGATAATCTCGTAAGGGCGGCAGACAGGCTCAGATAAGTTTTTTTTCAATATAATCTGAATTAAACAGGCCCAAAGCCCCCATATATTTAAGCCTGAAAGGAATCATGTCTCCGACTTTGTATTTTCCCGGAGACTGACCCAGATCCAGTGCCAGGATGTCGGAGCTTGCACCAACTATTCGCATTTTCCTGTTTACCGGTGTCAGAAACTCCGGATTGATATCCAATAAACCCACATCGACCAGGGCCCTCCAGGACGTTTTGCCATAATCCCCGGCATTAACCTGAAAGCTTTCGCCCGATGGATTTTCTGCCAAATTGCCATCAGGAACTACTGGCTTTTCTGAAAGCTCGATTATTTCTGCACGAAAGGAAATTACATCGTCCCGCATGCCTTTAATGGTTTTTCCGGTAAAAAGATTGATCCCAAAAAACAGGGTTTCGCCTACCCTGAAATGATTTACCCCCTGAGGAATCTGGTTCCTGTAAACCAAGGGGATGGTTACTGATGTGCCTCCCGAAAGCCACTTTAGTTTGCGCTTGAACCGCATCTCGATTAATTGACGATACAGGCTGAGTTGAATGAGTTTGTCGCGCGAGGGCATAACCCCGTAAAGGCAATTCAGGTTGGTGCCCAGACCGAGTATCTCTATCCCGGGAAGATCAAAGACCTGCTCGTAAAATGACAGAAGGTCTTCTCCCAGGACTCCTTCCCGCAATTCGCCCATTTCAATCATGATAATTACACCGTGAATTTTTTGCTGTTTAACGGCTTCAATCGAAATCAGTCTGAGTGTTTCAAGGTCGGAATTCAGGCTTGCATCGGCATACCTGACAAGACCGGGAATGCTTCGCCTTGGAGGTGGTTTTATATAAATGGTCCTGATGGATTTGTCAATTTTCTTGATGGCTCTTAGGTTGGATATTCTGGAATCCATTAGTTCCCGTGCACCCATTCCAATGATTTCCTTCAGGTACATGGGGTTGCCGCAAAGCAATTTGGTTACGATCCCCCAACTGATGTTATTGGCTGCAAATAAATTTTCAAGAAACTGATAATTGTGCTGCAGCCTGTCACGGTGTATAATGATTTCAGCCATTGTGGTTATCCCTGATAAGGCGCATTTCAAGATATTTGCTTGTGAAACCCAGCTTTTCGTAAAGATATCGCGCCGGATTTTCAGGTTCTACATGCAACTTGATACTTCCCCTGGCTTTTTCTATGGTTTTTTGCATCAGGGTTTTCCCCAGACCCATTCCCCTGAGTGATTTGTCTACTGCGATATAGACAAGAATGTTCTCAGGTATATATCCCTGCATGCCGGTTTTGTTAACGACCACGGCACCGGCAATTTTTTCGTCTTTTCTGGCAATCACCAGAAAGCCGCCAAATGTTTTTTCTCCGTCAAGGGCATAGGATATGCACTTATGGATGGCACCGGGTTCATCCCCGTATGCATCAAGATGTTGGTGAAGAAAATTCACGATTTCTTCTTTTTCGTTCGACGATAAGTTGTCTTTTGGTGTAATAAAATAATAGTCCATTGCTGGAGTTTTTGGTTAAGTATGTATTGGGATTATTTTTCGGAGTAATATGCAAAGATAGCGTAAATTTGCCTTTATGCCAAATCAGCAGGTATTTGGGTGGGGCACTGCAAGGCGATACAACGCCTGGGCAGACCGATGTAAGGAGCTTTTTGGAGGGCGACTTCAAAAAGTGGCCATTGATGCCGGGTTCGGTTGCCCCAATCGCGATGGAACCCTTGGGCTGGGAGGTTGTACCTTTTGCAACAATCAGGGATTCAGTCCTTCGTATTGCAGAGAAACCCCCTCTGTATCAGAGCAGATTGATAAAGGAGTAAGGTTCCTGTCAGTCCGATATCCCAGAACGGCCCGATATGTAGCCTATTTTCAGGCCTATTCCAATACCTATGCCCCCCTGGATGTCTTGAAGGAAAAGTATCAGGAAGCCCTTAACCACCCTGCTGTTTCAGGCCTGGTTGTTTCCACCCGCCCGGATTGTATCCCTGACACTGTGCTGCAGTATCTTTCGGAACTTTCAAAGCAATGCTATGTAAAGCTGGAACTGGGACTTGAATCTACCCTTGACAGCACCCTGAACAGAATTAACAGAGGGCATGAATTCAGGCATTCTTCAGATGCCCTTATTCGAGCAGCCAGTCATGGAATCAGTACCGGGGTACATTTGATTCTGGGTTTACCGGGAGAGACCCGGGAAGACATGCTTGGACATGCAAGCACTTTAAATAAACTACCTTTTGACAGCATCAAACTACACCAGCTGCAGATTGTAAGCGGAACAGCCATGGGCGATGCGTACCAGGCAAATCCTGGTGAGTTTACATTGTTTTCCCTGGATGAATACATTGAACTGGTAATCGGGTTTGCAGAACGGCTGCGCCCTGATGTGGCCATTGAACGGTTTTCCGGGGAAGTTCCCCCCGGCATTAATCTGGGAATGTCCTGGGGCGGTCTTCGTACCGATCAGGTTATTAAAAAAATTGAGCAGACGATGGAAGCAAGGGATACATGGCAGGGCAGGCTTTACAATCCCTGAAACCCCCACAACAAAACAATCAACAAATCCGAAGGCTTTTGATTATGAATA
>CAZFOI010000014.1:0-11600 GCA_964520605.1 uncultured Bacteroidales bacterium | reverse complement strand
ATGGAGGGTGCAAAAGGTGTATATTGAGTTGATGCTGCCCAGAAACAAAAAAGCTGAACCTTCCCGCAACCTTAAGCGTTGGTTGCTTTAATGTGTTTTACTATCTTTGGGTAAGCCCAAATGAAATACACACCAGTTCCAATATTCTGATTCGACCAAACTATGCTGAAATTAAGCAGGGAAGATATTCTCAAGGATTACCGCATTGCAAATGAAAGCCGTCAGGCCAGTCTTCTTGGACGCAGGGAAGTACTAACAGGAAAGGCAAAGTTTGGAATCTTTGGAGATGGGAAAGAGGTACCCCAGCTTGCGATGGCCAGGGCCTTTCAAAAAGGAGACTGGCGCAGTGGGTATTACAGGGACCAGACATTTATGCTGGCTACCGGAATGATGACCCTGGAGTCATTCTTTAGCATGCTTTACGGTACAACCAGCCTGGACATGAACCCGGCCAACGGGGGAAGGATGATGAACAATCACTTCGGGACCCGCTGTCTGGATGCCCGGGGAAATTGGCTGAATCTTGCGAAACAAAAAAATTCATCTGCAGACATATCCCCTACAGCCGGACAAATGCCCCGGGCACTGGGTCTTGCACTGGCATCAAAAGTATTCAGAGAAGAGAAAAACCTTCACAAGCACAGCCAGTTAAGCAACAAAGGGAACGAAGTTACCTTTGCCACCATTGGGGATGCCAGTACCAGTGAAGGACACTTTTTTGAAACCATGAATGCAGCTGCAGTATTGGGGGTTCCACTTGCAGTTTCTGTTTGGGATGATGGATATGGCATCAGTGTTCCCATTGAATATCAAACCGTAAAAAGCAGCATTTCTGAAGCCCTGAAAGGCTTCGACAAACAAGAAGGTGATCACACAGGAATATATATTTTCAGGGAAAAAGCCTGGAACTACGCAGCCCTGGTGGAAATTTACCAGAAAGGCATAGAGCAATGCAGAAGGGAGCATATTCCGGTATTGTTTCATATTACGGAGGCTACCCAGCCACAGGGTCATTCTACCAGCGGTTCTCACGAAAGATACAAGTCTGAAGAACGCCTGAAATGGGAAAGGGATAATGACTGTATACTGAAGATGCGTCAATGGATAATCGATGAAAAGATCTCCGATACTGACGAACTCAATCTGATTGAAAAAAAGGCGGTTGAAACAGTTAAAGAAGCCCGGCGGAAAGCCTGGGAAGCCTATCAGAAACCCATATTGGAAAGCAGGGATGATTTCATTTCCAGGGTAAATATTTCTCAGTGCAAATGCCTCAAAACAGATCAGATAGACCGTTTGCTCCAGGATTTATCAAGAATTGGCGAACCCATCAAAAAAGACATTGTTTCCACGGGGAAAAAAATACTCCGGTTGATATGCAATACCTGCCAACCTGACAATTCACTGAAACAAATTATTACCGGGTGGATAGACCAGGCATATGAAGACGGCAAACGCCAGTATTCCTCTCACCTTTACAGCCAGTCTGAACAATCTCCTTTATACATCAAGGATAACCCACCGCTGTATGAAGAGAATGCCCCATTGGTAAACGGAAGAGAGGTTCTTGCAGCCAATTTCGACGCCCTGTTCTCGAATATACCCGAAGCCATGATCTTTGGTGAAGATGTGGGGAATATCGGAGGAGTAAACCAGACCCTTGAGGGATTGCAAAAAAAATACGGGAAACACCGGATTTCCGACACAGGTATCAGGGAAGCAACCATCATCGGACAAGGGCTTGGGCTTGCGATGCGTGGTCTGCGGCCCATCGCCGAAATACAGTATTTCGATTACCTGCTTTACGGTCTCCAGGTTATCAGTGACGATTTGGCCACCCTGCATTACAGAACCGTTGGGGGGCAAAAGGCTCCATTGATAATTTCTACCCGCGGGCACAGGCTTGAAGGCATCTGGCATTCAGGCAGTCCCTTAAGTATGGTAATCAATTCCATCAGGGGGGTTCATGTTGCCGTGCCCAGAAACATGACACAAGCCGCCGGATTTTACAACACCCTCCTAAGGGGCGATGACCCGGCTTTGATTATTGAACCCCTGAACGGATACCGGCTTAAGGAAAGATTACCGTCAAATCCAGGCGAATATACAGTTTCTTTAGGCAGGCCGGAGATCTTAATTGAAGGCTCAGACCTTAGCCTGGTAACCTACGGGGCATGCGTCCGAATTGCCCGTGAGGCCATCGTACAGCTTAATGCTTATGGTATTTCTGTAGAACTGATAGACGTACAAACCCTGCTGCCCTTCGATATTGAAGGCGTTATTTCCTCCTCTCTTAAGAAGACAGGGAAAATCATGTTCTTTGATGAAGATGTACCCGGGGGAGCTACAGCCTTTATGATGCAGAAAGTTTTGGAAGAGCAGGGCGGGTTTCAGTGGCTTGATGCCGCTCCCGTAACCGTGACTGCCCGGGAACACCGGGCAGCCTACAGTACGGATGGAGATTATTTTTCGAATCCCAACGCCGAGGATGTATTCGAGGCCGTATATCTGATGATGCACGACTACAATCCCGGCAAATTTCCAAAGATCTTTTAAAAGTTCTCGGCCATTTCCTCAAACCATGCCTGGGGATGCCTGCAGGCAGGGCAATTCTTCAAAGCCTTTTCTCCCTCGTAAATGTACCCACATTTGCGGCAGAACCATTTAACCTTGTCGGGCCTTTCAAAGACCTTGCCCTCTTTCACCCTTTTTAAGAGTTTCAGGTATCTGGCCTCATGATGCTCCTCTACTGCAGCAACAAGTTTAAATGTTGTGGCTACCCTGCGAAATCCTTCCTCCTCTGCTATCCTTGCAAACTCCGGATATAAGGCGGTCCACTCTTCATTTTCACCAGCCGCAGCTCCCTTAAGGTTCTCAGCTGTTGTTCCGATTTTGCCGGCAGGATATGCTGCGGTTATTTCAACCATACCGCCCTCCAAAAACTCATAAAAAGTTTTAGCATGCATTTTCTCATGATCTGCTGTCTCCCTGAAAATAGCGGCAATCTGCTCATAGCCTTCTTCGCTGGCCACTTTGGCATACATTTCATACCGACGGGCAGCCTGTGATTCTCCTGCGAATGCTTTCAGCAGGTTCTGTTCGGTTCTTGTTCCCTTAATGCTCTTTTCTTCCATAAGGCAATATAGTTTGGTTAATTTATTTTCATTCAGGATTTGTTAAAAGGCAAAAATAAGGGAAATAGCATGCACAAAAACGCATTCCGGGTGCAAAACCAGAATAGAAATAGTAATTTATAAATGGATTAAATAACCCCTAAGGGCAGGCTACCTGAAAATAATCTGGGTTCTGTCGGGACCTGTGGAAATCATTGAAACACCTGCACCTGTTTGGTCCTCAACTTGTCTTGTATACTTTTGCAAAGCAGGGGGCAGTTCATCAAATGACGAATACCGGGAAACGTCACCACCCCATGCATCCATATCCTCATACAAAGGCTGGGGAGCATCTGTACCAAACCATGCCTGTGGATATTCTATGACATGCCCCTCTGGTGTAAGGTAAGAATTGCAAATACGTATCTGCTCCATATCGCTGAGTACATCCGCCTTGGTCATGACAAGCCTGGTAACCCCATTGATCATGACTGCATATTTCAGGGCGGGCATATCAAGCCATCCACATCGGCGCGGCCTTCCGGTAGTGGAACCAAACTCATGCCCCTTCTTGCGAAGGTTTTCTCCTGCATGGTCAAACAGTTCGGTGGGGAATGGACCACTGCCTACCCTGGTGCAATATGCTTTGAACACACCATAGACTTCTCCAAGTCTTGATGGTGCAAGGCCAAGCCCGGTGCATGCTCCGGCTGTGACCGTATTGGAAGAAGTAACATAAGGATAGGATCCGAATTCTACGTCGAGCAAAGTTCCCTGAGCTCCTTCTGCCAAGACCTTGAGCCCTTTGTCAAGGGCTTTATTAATATAGATTTCTGCATCCTCGATTCTTAGTGAAAGCAGGCGCTCCAATCCGGCAAACCACTCTTTCTCATAGTCGTCAAAAGTTTTTCCGTCGAGCAAAAAGGAGTCAGGGTCGACTCCCAGATTGGCAATCCGGCCCAAATGCGCTCTCTTTAAATCTGCATAAAGAGATGCAAATTCTTTTCTTTGGGCATCTCCAACCCTGAGTCCGCATCGGGCCACCTTGTCAGTATAGGCGGGTCCAATGCCTTTTAACGTACTTCCTATTTTGGTCTGGCCTCTGAACTGCTCATTCGCAGCATCAACCAGACGATGTGAGGGAAGTATCAGATGACATCTGTTTGAAATTATCAGTCTGGCAGCCAACTGTTCGAATGGGAGTCCGGTCTGGTCAAGCTCCCTGCTGAATATTCCCGGGTCAAGCACCACCCCGTTGCCGACAAGATTCATGCATTCCGGACGAAAGATGCCAGATGGTATGGTATGAAGCACAAACTTACGCTGATTAAACTCCAGGGTATGGCCGGCATTCGGACCACCCTGAAATCTTGCCACGACCTGGTAGTCCTGACTCAATACATCAACAATCTTTCCCTTTCCTTCATCTCCCCATTGCAAGCCAAGGAGAACATCGGCCTTTGTTGGTGCCGCCATTTCTTCGCTGATAAAAAAAAGACATAAAAAAAGCCGTACAGAACCGGCGAGGAATTGTACGGCCAAAATTACATCATTTCCATCAGGAAACAAAAATAAGCCAAAGAATTATGACTCCGGGGATGCTTCGAGGCATTCACTGCAAATTCCGTAAAACGCGAATGAGCGATGGGTAATTTCAAAACCCATTACAGAAGAAACAGAATCCTGAATCTCCTGGAAACGCGGATCACAAAATTCCAATACCTTTCCGCAATCTGAGCAGATAAGGTGGTCATGCTGACGGTATTTATAGGATTTTTCAAACTGCGCCACATTCTTGCCAAACTGATGCTTCACCACCAGGTTGCAGTTTAGCAGGAGCTCAATAGTATTGTATAAGGTAGCCCTGCTTACCCGGTATTTGTTATTCTTCATTTTGATGTAGAGAGACTCTACATCAAAATGCCCGTCAGTAAGATATATCTCCCGCAAAATGGTAAATCTCTCGGGGGTTTTCCTATGCCCATTGTTCTCAAGGTAAGCGGAAAAGATACCCTTTACCGTTTCAAAGATTTCCTGGTCATTTTTATGTTCTTTCATACCCTTTGCATCTAGTAATTCTGTCATTGACACCATGCCTGGAAATGCCGGCATCAACCGGGTATAAAGATAGAAAAAATAATTATTATTTAATCTTTTTAAAGATAAACCTCTTTCTAAGGATTGCGCCTATTCAGCCACGTCGCCCATATCCTCTTTGCCGATCCTGCTTACTTTCCGTATGCCCTTGATTTTCTTTAATTTGTTTATCAAATTATTGAGATGCTGGGTGTCGTTTATATACAGCATAACCGTACCCTCGAAAGTTCCTGCATTGGTGTCTATGTGAATGTTGCGAATATTGATATTGTATTCGCTGGATATGGTATGGGTGATGTTTTGCAGCAGCCCCACTTCATCTATGCCCCGTATCCTGATTCCTGACAAAAATGCAATGGACTTATTGGTTATCCATTTTGCCTTTACGATCCGGTATGCATATTTGGCCATGAGCTGACCGGCATTGGGGCAATTGTTGCGATGAATTTTTATGCCTTCATTGATGGTCACAAACCCAAATACATCATCACCGGGAATGGGATTGCAACAGGGAGACAATGTATAGGTAAGGTTCTCCATTGAATCTCCAATGAGCAGGGTATCCGGTTTTTCTTTGAGTTGCTGTCGAATGGGATCCGCAGGATCCTGTCGGACTTCCTGGGTTTCACGACTTCTGCCAAAAGGATTCTTGAAGTAGCTGAACAAACCCCTTTCCTGTTCAGACGCATAAGCCTTGATCTCTTTTTGCCCGATCTTCCCTATGGCCACATCATAATAGAGATCAAGCGGTGATGCCAGTTTGAAATGGTGAACCAGTTTGTCTATATTGTCAGGAGTGAAAGCAATTTTGTACTGTCGCATTTTCCTCTCCAACACCTCCTTGCCCTCATCGGCCTGCTTTTTCCTTTCTTCTTTCAGTGCGTTCTTGATCCTGCCTTTGGCCCGGGCTGTATATACATACCCCAGCCAGTCAGGCTTAGGACTTTGTTTAACCGAAGTGATAATCTCCACCTGATCTCCACTTTTCAGTTCATGACTCAGGGGTACCAGCTTGTGATTTACCTTGGCACCAAGGCAATGGTTCCCAACCTGTGAATGAATGCTGTAGGCAAAATCAAGTGCCGTTGACCCCGAAGGCAGCGTACGCAATTCGCCTTTGGGTGTGAAAACAAAGATTTCATCCGAGAAAAGGTTCAGCTTAAACTCATCCATGAAATCAATGGCGTCTTCCTCGGAGGTTTTCAGAATTTCCCGTATCCGCCTTAGCCATTTGTCTATGCCGCTTTCCCCAGATTTTGACTCTTTGTACTTCCAGTGAGCCGCATACCCCTTCTCAGCTACTTCGTCCATTCGCCGGGTTCTGATTTGAACCTCTACCCATTTGCCCTGACGACTCATCACTGTGGTATGCAGGGACTCATAACCATTTGCCTTAGGGGTGGATATCCAGTCGCGCAACCTGTCGGGATTGGGACGATAAATATCCGTTACTATGGAATATGCTTTCCAGCATTCGGCCCTTTCCCTGATTTCCGGAACATCCAGGATGATTCTGATGGCAAAAATATCATAGACTTCATCGAAGGTAATGCCTTTCTTTTCCATCTTGCCCCAGATGGAACTGATGGATTTGGTTCTGGCCTGAACCTGAAACGTCATTGCCTCTTTCTGTAGTGCCTTCCGTATGGGAAGCATAAAGGAAGCAATAAACCGGTTTCTTTCCTCCTGAGTGTCTTCAAGACGCTGGGCAATTGAATGGTATATCTCTGGTTCAGTATATTTCATTGCCAGATCTTCAAGCTCGCTTTTTATCGCATGAAAACCCAGTCGATGGGCCAGAGGGGCAAAAAGATAGGCGGTTTCGTGGGCAACTTTAAGTTGTTTCTTTGGAGGGAGGGAATCCAGGGTCCGCATGTTATGCAAACGGTCTGCCAGCTTAATCAGGATAACCCTGACATCGTCAGACAAGGTCAAAAGCATTTTCCTGAAATTCTCTGCCTGTACCGAAGTGGTCTGATCGAAAATGTCCGATATTTTTGTGAGCCCGTCAATAATCTTGGCTACCTCTGCGCCAAAATACGTATTGATATCAGCCAGCGTGTAATCGGTATCTTCAACAACATCATGCAGCAAAGAACAGATAACAGAAGTAGTGCCCAGTCCAATTTCTTCAACGGCAATCTGGGCAACTGCTATTGGATGAAAAATATAGGGCTCGCCGCTTTTTCTTCTATGGTTTTTATGTGCCTCAACGGCAAAGTTGAACGCCTGACGGATGCGTTTGCGTTCCTCAGTCCCGGTAGATGGCCTGCAAACCGATAAAAGAGACTGGTACCTTTTCAGGATTTCCTTTCTTTCCGCATCTGCCTGCTCAATCATAGCCCGGGTATTATTATTAACCTGCCTGCTTACATCCTGAATCCATCAATCATCCCTATCAATGCTTTGGGATTGAAATCATCACAACCTCCCTGGGAGAAAGAAAAATGTCTGCCCACTGATCCGTATCGAATCGAATGGCAACCATACCACTTGTAGGCAGTATTTCTACGGAATCCCCTGTAAACTCCCTGGCAAACCAGGTAATGTGAGGATTGTGCCCTACAAGCAATGCCGTATTCCCCGACCATGGAAGCGTAACCACTATTCTGCCAAGGGCATCGGCATCCTTTTCATAAATATCCGGATCGATGATAATCTCCTCATGCGAATATGCGAAAGCATCGGCAAAAACCACCGCAGTGCCGTACGCCCTTTTGGCATTGCTACAAAGTATGATATCCGGAATGAGTTTTTTCTTTAGCAGTTTTGCAGATTGTGCTGCAATCTGATCCTTCCCCTCCCGGGTGAGGGTTCTCTCCCTGTCTGATGTGCCTGTCAGGTGCTCAGCTGCTTTTCCATGCCTGACAAGGATTAGGGTTTTTGGCACGTTAATAAGCAAAAAGCGGAAATCCGGACATCAGGCTGTTAACCTTTTTGCGGACTCCGTCGATTACTGCCTGATCATCGATATTGGTGATTACCTCGTCAATAAGGTCAACGATCTGAATGGCATGTTCTTCCTTTAAACCCCTTGTAGTTATGGCCGGAGTACCGATTCTTATGCCTGATGTCTGAAAAGGGGACCGGCTATCAAATGGCACCATGTTTTTATTGATGGTAATGTCGGCCAGAACCAGAGTATTTTCAACTTTTTTACCGGTAATATCCGGAAACTTCGATCTGAGATCAATCAGCATCAGGTGATTGTCAGTGCCACCAGAGGTAACATGATACCCTTTGCCGATAAATGCGCCTGCCATGGCCTGGGCATTCTTCATAACCTGACGGGCGTAGTCAGTCCATGAAGGCGTAAGGGCTTCTCCAAATGCCACTGCCTTGGCGGCAATTACGTGCTCCAGAGGACCTCCCTGTGTGCCTGGAAACACCGCACTATCGAGAACTGCGGACATCATTCTGATCTCACCTTTTGGAGTAGTAAGGCCCCATGGATTTTCAAAGTCCTTGCCCATGAGGATCATGCCACCTCTGGGTCCGCGCAGCGTCTTATGGGTGGTGGTGGTAATAATATGGCAATATGGCAGGGGGTCATTCAATTGCCTGGCGGCTATAAGGCCGGCTGGATGAGCAATATCTGCCATTAGAAGCGCCCCAACCTCATCGGCTATTTCCCTCATGCGTTTATAATCCCAATCTCTTGGATATGCCGAAGCCCCCGCAACAATCAGACGGGGCTTCTCTTTCCTGGCTACTTCCTCCATTTGCCGGTAATCTATCTGCCCTGTCTCTTTATCCACACCATAGGCAACCGGACGATACAGAATTCCTGAAAGATTAACCGGGGCGCCATGTGAAAGGTGGCCTCCATGACTGAGGTCAAGACCCATAAAGGTATCACCGGGTTTTAAACAGGCAAGAAAGACAGCTGCGTTAGCCTGGGCACCGCTATGGGGTTGAACGTTCGCCCACTCAGCTCCAAACAATTCTTTGGCCCGGTCTATTGCCAGTTGTTCTGACTGGTCAACCACCTGACAACCGCCATAGTAACGACGGCCCGGATAGCCCTCTGCGTATTTGTTGGTCATTACGCTTCCCATTGCCTCCATCACCTGCTGGCTAACAAAGTTTTCAGATGCAATCAATTCTACTCCATGCAACTGGCGTTGTTTTTCCAGCTCAATGAGTTCAAAAATCCTGTGGTCACGTTCCATAAAAAATATGTATATAAATTGAATATTTGGTTGAATAAGAATGGCTTAAATGAAACACGAAATTACAAAAATTATCTATTTTTATTGGCCGAATTATCCACCTTTATTCTCCTAATGCCATGTTGACACTCAAACGCAATTGTCTGTTTCTTATTTGTTTTGCGATTTCAACCCTGCCAATTCATGCCGGGGCTTCAGAAAAAATCACTGCCTCTCAATGGCTTATAGCCGGGCCTCTGACAACTCATCTGCCGGCATTTTCAGCTTCACCCGGAATCTCCGGAAAGGACTTTGGGGCCGTTCAATTGCTTGTGCTTGAACAGTCAGACATAAGAAGGATGGATCCGGCAGAGAACAAAAAGCTGGGTTGGATCAATGGCCAACAGCACCATTGGCAAAAAGTCCTTACCGATGAAACCGGCGCGGTGATTATTCCCCGAAAAGAAGCGGGAATGCCGGAAATTGCATATCTGGCAACCTATATCGATGCCGGAAGATTTCTGTCTGCCAATCTGGAAATAAGCAGTCAACACATTTTTGAGGCGTGGCTTAACGGAGAGAAGATAGGTGCCAAAACCACCACGGAAACAGATAGGCAAACCGGGAAAATGCTCCAAAAAATCAAACTTAATCGTGGAAATCATCTGCTCGTGGTAAAAACCCTTTCAATGCCCGGCGATGACAAAGAATGGAAAATATCTGCCACGTTATCAACAGAGGCTCCTTTTCAAAGGGAAGATGCAACGTTTCATCTATCCCCCTCAAACATAAAAAACATAAGGCATATCCTGGATGGCCTGAAGATCGTATCTGTAAATCCCTCCGCAGATGGAAGCATGTATGCGATTACCTATAGCCGCTCATTGCCCCCCACTGATCAATCAGAAACCTGGACAGAAATCAAGAATACCGCAAACAATCAGCTGGCACATTCTTTCAGGCATGCCCGCCTGCAAAATCTCAGCTGGCTTCCTCGCAGCAATGCCATTTCATATACCCACACTTCCAATAATAGAACCAGCCTTTTTACACATAATCTGGAAACAGGAGTAAAAAGAGAAATCTTGGTTGATGTTGAAAAAATGGGCAATTACAAATGGGCCACTGACGAATCCTTCCTTGTGTATTCAGTAAGGGAAGACGGAACCGGCGCAGATGCCATCATGAGGCAGATTCTGGGTATGCAGGATCGACAGCCCCAATTCCGCAGCCGGAGTTTTCTATATAAGGTTGATGTTTCAACCGGCGCCATCACCAGGCTTACCCATGGGCATCTCACCACCAGCCTGCATGACATCAGCCCCGACGGGAAACACATAATCTTTAGCCAATCCCGTCCCGACTATCTGGAAAGGCCCTACAGTAAGACCAGCCTTATGAGAATGAATCTGAACGATTACTCTGTAGATACTCTGTTTGCTGACATGAGATGGGGCATCAGCGTAAGCTATTCGCCAGATGGGAAATACCTGCTGGCCACCGGTGGTCCGTCTGCATTTGGTTCTTTAGGCGAAAACATACAGCCAGGAAGCATTGCCAATAATTATGACACCCAGGCATACCTGATCGAACTGAAAACACTTCAGGTTAAAAGCATCACCCTGAATTTTGACCCTTCTGTTACCAGTGTAAGATGGCACGCCCAATCAGGAGATGTTTTTATACTGGCAGTAGATGAAGACAGACAACAAATCTATCGTTACAATCCTGTAAGAGACCAATTCACTCTGGTAGAAACCGGTATGGAATTTGCCTCATCAATGGAACTTTCTTCTGGTTCACCCATTATGACATTTCTGGCAAATCAGGTCAATCAGCCAAGAAAAGCCTATATAATGAACCTTAGAAACAGACAAACACGGATTCTGGAAGATACTGAATCTGAAAATTATCGCCATGTGGTTTTTGGCAGGGTTAACACCTGGGATTACACTACAGAAAACGGGGTAAAAGTTAAGGGGCGTTATTATCTCCCCCCGAATTTCGACCCGGAAAAGACCTACCCGGTAATTGTATATTATTATGGAGGCACCACTCCGGTAGGACGCACCTTTGGCGGGAGGTATCCTTTTAATCTATGGGCCGGAAACGGATATGTGGTATATGTTTTACAGCCAAGCGGGGCAATAGGTTTCGGGCAGGAGTTTTCTGCAGCACATGTGAACAACTGGGGAATCACGGTTGCCGATGAGATCATTGAGAGCACCAGGGCCTTTCT
>CAZFOI010000013.1:0-11849 GCA_964520605.1 uncultured Bacteroidales bacterium | reverse complement strand
GGAAACTGGAAAATGAACCTGGAGGCTTCAGAAGCCGAGCGACTTGCATTGGATATCATTTCAGGATTTCAGGGCCTTGATTTTTCAGCAGGGCCTGTGCCGGAAGTAATCTTTTTTCCGGCCTTCCCTTATTTGGCAAACATAGCAGGGATCTGCAGCAGCCATAAAGGATTTGCAGCCGGAGCCCAAAACTGTCACCAGGCTGACAGGGGCGCCTTTACCGGAGAGGTATCTGTTTCTATGATTCGCTCTGTTCAGGCAACCCATGTTTTGGTTGGCCACTCTGAAAGACGTACATATTTTGCAGAAACAGATGCTTTGCTTGCCCACAAGCTTGTTAAAGCACTGGACGCCGGACTGACTCCGGTTTTCTGTTGTGGAGAGCAGCTTTCTGACAGAGAATCAGGTAATTATCAGGATGTGGTTGCCGGCCAGGTTTCAGAAGCCTTGTTCTCACTGGATGCTGAGCAATTCGGGAAACTGATCATTGCCTACGAGCCCGTTTGGGCCATTGGTACCGGACTTACCGCTACTCCTGAACAGGCCCAGGAAATGCATTCCCTGATCAGGAAATTGATAATCGAAAAGTATGGAGAGGGCATTGGGGAGCGCATTCCATTGTTATATGGCGGCAGTTGCAACGCTGCCAATGCCTCAGAACTGTTTTCAAGACCCGATGTTGATGGCGGACTGATTGGTGGTGCATCCCTGAAGGCCGATGAATTTCTTGGAATCATACGTTCATTCTGAAGATCAGATGGAAACCCTGGCTTTAACATGTTATTTGAATCAGGAAGATCCCTGGAAGGACATTCTTATTGCAGCCTTGTCGGAACAGGGCTATGATAGTTTCGAAGACATCCCCGGTGGATTCATTGCCTATGGACAGTCGGGTACAGCCAGTCCCGATCCTGATATAACAAGCCTCATCCCCGAGGCAGGCGGAGATAATTTCAAACTGGAATGGTCTTTGAAGCGAATTCCTGATCAGAACTGGAATGCCGTATGGGAGAGTCAGTTTGAAGCTGTGCTGATAGGGGCATCATGCTGCATCAGGGCCCCTTTTCATACACCCATGGAGGGTGTTTTATACGATATTGTCATTGAGCCGAAAATGTCCTTCGGAACCGGGCATCATGAAACAACATTTATGATGGCAGAATGGATACTGGATAATCCCCCTTTAGGGAAAAACCTGCTGGATATGGGCTGTGGGACCGGATTGCTGGCCATACTGGCACACAAGGCCGGGGCATCAGATGTACTGGCCATTGACAACAATGTCCATGCATGGGAGAATGCCAGGGACAATTTTCGCATTAATGGCCTAAGCGATGAGGCTGTACTTCTTGGAGATGCGTCACTAATAGGCGGGAAACAATTCGATCTCGTTCTGGCAAACATAATCAAAGGCATCCTTCTACACGACATGCCGGTATATGCAAATGCACTTTCAAAAAATGGAGAACTCCTGCTTAGTGGTTTTTTGATTGAAGATGAGCCGGAAATCAGGCAGAGGGCTGAGCAATCTGGGCTCAGTTACATTGGTCGTAAACAAAAAGGGGATTGGATTTCCCTGAAATTTCAAAAACACTGATGTTATGGAACTGAATCTGATATTGGCATTTGCCGCAGGCATTTGCGGGGCCTATCTTCTGGGCTCTTTGCCTTCAGCCGTCTGGTTGGGAAAATGGTTTCACGGTATCGATGTTCGGGAACACGGAAGCGGCAACGCCGGGGCCACAAATGTCTTCAGGGTGCTTGGACCGGGAACAGCCATTCCTGTGCTCATTATTGACGCTTTGAAAGGATCCGCAGCAGTGGGTCTTTCTGGGCTTGCATCCAATGCATTTGCATCCTCTGAATGGTTTTTGATGTATTCATTGCTGCTAGGCGCATTGGCGCTTCTTGGCCATGTTTTTCCTTTGTTTGCAGGATTCAGGGGAGGCAAGGGCATAGCGACCCTTGCCGGTATCGGACTTGTGTTGTTTCCTGTGGAAGTACTCATCAGCCTGGGTGTATTTATCCTGGTATTTCTTCCCTTTCGTTATGTTTCCCTGGGTTCAATTATGGCAGCCATTGCATTTCCTGTTGCCGTATGGTTTGTAAATGACCCACCTTTGTTTTCCCAAATGGGTTTCGCAATGTTGGTCGCAGTGTTTGTACCCCTGACGCATAAAAAAAACATTGTCCGCCTTTTAAAAGGAAATGAAAATAAAATCCGCTTTGGCTCAAAAACTAAGGCCTCCGGGGCTGGAAAACCATAAGCATTTTCATTATCTTTGTTAATTGCTGAATTAATTCATTCTGTTATTCTGAACCTTCATGAAAGCACGGATCTTAATCATATTATTCTTGTTTGTGGCGGGCTCCTGTGCCAAAGTGCCAATAACCGGCAGAAGGCAAATCAGTTTTCTCCCTGAGGGCCTGCTGAGCAGCATGGCGCTTACCAGCTATCAGGAGTTTCTTTCCGAAAACCCGGTTGTTGGTCCTTCCGATCCCCGCGCAGCTATGGTGATCAATGTTGGCAGGAAGATTTCCGGGGCCGTTAATAAATACCTGGTTGATGTCGGGCAATCACCCCGGGTTGATCAGTTCGACTGGCAGTTTAACCTGGTGGAGAACGATGCTGTGAACGCCTGGTGTATGCCCGGAGGCAAGGTTGTGTTCTACACCGGCATTTTGCCCCTCACACAGGATGAGGACGGTCTCGCGGTTGTAATGGCACATGAAATAGCCCATGCCGTGGCCCGCCATGGTAACGAACGAATGAGTCAGCAATTATTGGTTTTGGCCGGCGGACTTACCCTGGATGTTGCCCTGAGGGAAAAACCGGAACTTACCAGAGACATTTTCCTATTGTCCTATGGAGTTGGAAGTACCCTGGGAACCCTGGCTTACAGCAGAAAACATGAATATGAAGCCGACCGATTGGGAATGATATTTATGGCCATGGCAGGATACAATCCTGAAGCTGCCATCCCTTTCTGGGAACGCATGCTTGCCTTGCAGGAGGGCCCTGCACCACCCGAGTTTCTGAGTACACACCCGGGAAGCAGGAACAGGATCAAGGCCGCAGGTGATTTCCTGCCTGAGGCAATGAAGTATTATCAACCCACACCCTGATAATAACATAAAAAAGCCATAACATGGAAATGAGCTGGTTGGTAATCGTAAGTCTTGTTGTACTGGGAATTGTTTTCCTTCTTTTGGAAATCCTTGTTGTACCCGGCACCACCATTGTAGGCCTGGTTGGCCTTGGTATGCTGATAGCCGCCGTGGTAATCTCTTTTGGATATGGCACCACAGAAGGCATTATGACATTGGCTGGAACACTCATTCTTAGTTTGTTAGCCATTGCTCTCGCACTAAAGTCGAACACATGGAAAAAGGCCATGCTGGGAACCGAGATTTCAGGAAAGGTTAACGAATTGGAGAAGGACATTATCCAGCCGGGTCAGGAAGGAATTACCGTTTCCCGGCTAAATCCGGTTGGAAAGGCACTGATAGGTGATGATTACTATGAGGTACGCTCCTCAGACAACCTGATTCCTGAGAATACGCCCATTGTCGTTTTTAAGGTAGATGGAAATAGAATTATTGTCAAACCCAAATCATAGAAAAAATGGATCAAAGTGTAGGTATTATTATTGCAGTTGCCCTGATCAGCATAGTTGGTCTCTGGGTAATCTTTTATTTTATACCGGTGGGATTATGGTTTTCTGCACTGGTTTCAGGTGTAAGAATCAGCCTTTTGCAACTGGTGTTGATGCGTTGGAGAAAAATCCCTCCCGCAACAATTGTCAATAACCTGATTTCAGCAACCAAAGCCGGCCTTGCCCTGAACAGGAATGACCTGGAAGCCCATTACCTTGCCGGAGGACGGGTAAAAGCAGTGGTTAATGCTTTGATAAGCGCAGATAAGGCAAACATTCCTCTCGACTTTAAAACGGCAACAGCCATTGACCTTGCCGGAAGGGATGTTTTGGAGGCCGTACAGATGTCTGTTAAACCCAAGGTAATCAATACCCCGCCTGTTGCGGCTGTGGCAAAAGACGGTATTCAGTTGATTGCCAAGGCGCGGGTAACCTTGCGTGCCAACATCAAACAATTGGTTGGGGGTGCAGGTGAAGAAACCATCCTGGCGCGCGTGGGAGAAGGGATTGTAACCAGTATCGGTTCCGCCAATAACCACAAGCAGGTACTGGAGAACCCCGACAGCATTTCCAAGGTGGTTCTGGCCAAAGGCCTTGATTCCGGAACCGCTTATGAGATACTTTCCATTGACATTGCAGACATCGATGTTGGAAAGAATATTGGTGCCATGCTGCAGATAGACCAGGCGAATGCTGACAAAAACATTGCCCAGGCCAAGGCCGAGGAAAGGCGTGCTATGGCTGTTGCGGCTGAGCAGGAGATGAAAGCAAAAGCACAGGAAGCCAGGGCCAAAGTAATTGAGGCCGAGGCTGAAGTTCCCAAGGCCATTGCAGAATCATTCAGAAGCGGCAACCTGGGCATCATGGATTTTTATCGTATGGAAAACATCAAGGCTGATACATCCATGCGTGATACCATCGGAAAACCCGGCACCACCTCAAAGGGAAAGTCAGGCGATCCCCAAAGTAAATAATGCTTGATTTGGAAGGGTTGGGCTTACTGTTTCTGAGCCTGCTGGCAGGACTGGTGTATTCCGGTATCCTATATTACCGGGAAGACAGTGGTGTCTTTACTCCTTTGGCTCTTGGTTTTCTGTTTGTGTTCCGTCTTTTGGCCGCCGCTCTGCTGGTATACATATTGCTGGCTCCGTTTTATGAGCGCACCCAAAGAGAAACTGAAGACCCTTTGTTGATTGTGGTTCAGGACCATTCAGAATCAGTAAGCCTTTTTCCTTCCCCTTCCATGGATATCCGGGAATACCTGGAGTCTAAAGACAAATTTTTAAATGAAGCAGGGAAGCGTTTTTCTGTAAGCCAGTATTATTTTGGCGAACGCTTCCGTCTGGTATCGGAACAGGCAGTTTTTAATGACCAGATATCCGATCTTGGCTCAGTCTTTGCTTCAATAGACGCCTTATACAGCAACAGAAACATTGGTGCTGTTGTGATTGCCTCTGATGGCATTGTAAACCGGGGAGCCAATCCTTTAAGCTTTGCTGAGCGGTTGAATTATCCTGTTTATACCATTGCCCTGGGAGATACAGCCGTAAAACGAGACATACTGATTGCCGGTATAGACCATAACAGGATCGCATACAAGGGAAATCAGTTTCAGGTAGAAATTCATATTCGCGCTACCGGGTTTCAAGGGTCAGGAAGCCGCTTGTTGCTAAGCAGGGAAGGCGAAATGATTTATGATACAATCATAGCCTTTACACGCGGGAATCATGCAGAAACCATTTCCGTTGTGCTGGATGCTGATCGCGATGGTGTAATGCGTTATAGGGCAGATCTGGTGGCGATTGAGGGAGAAGTCAATACCCGGAACAACACCAGAGACTTTTTTGTGGAGGTAATCGATGGAAGCAATAAGGTATTGCTCTTGTATCAGTCTCCCCATCCTGATGTCGGAGCCCTTGCGAGTGCATTGGAGGGATCGGGCAATACAGAGCTTGATAAAATGCCTTTAAAAGAATTTCGGGGCTCATTGAATGCCTACCATTTGTTGGTTCTGCATCAGCCTTATCAGGCAGGAGGCAATATCGACAATCTGTTATCTCAGATCCGGTCAAGCGGCATCCCCCTGCTGATTATGGCCGGAGCCCTGACGGATTTCACCCTGCTCAACAGCCTTCCATCCGGTTTTATGATTGAACCCCAACTGTCCTCTTTTAATGAGGCTAGACCAGGTATTGGTGATGGTTTTGGCTTGTTTGTTGTGCCTCAGCATATTAAAAGCATGATGGATGCATGGCCTCCCCTGTATACTCCATTTGCCACCCACAGACACTCAGGCCAGCCACAGGTGTTTGCTTATCAACGCATTGGCAGGGTGATGAGCCGGGATCCCCTGATTGCCTTTAACCGCGTTGATGGCAGGAAAACCGGACTGATTTCCGGAGAAGGGATTTGGAGGTGGCGACTCACTGCCTTTCAGCAATCAGGGTCTCATAAGGATTTCGATGATTTGATGGCATCCATGGTTCACTATTTGTCCGTGAAGGAAGACAAAAACCTTCTTAGGATAGGACACCAGCAGTTTTATTATGATAATGAGTCAATTATCCTGAGTGCCGAACTTTATAATCCCAGTTTCGAACTGATTAATGGGCCCCTGGTTAAACTTGTTATAACCAACGAAAATGGCCTGGAATATCCTTATGTATTCAGCCGCACTGCCCAGGCTTATTCCCTTAATGCAGGGACACTTCCCCCGGGCGACTACTTTTTTGAAGCCAGCACTTTTTCAGGAGGAGAGGAGCATACATCGGGTGGTCGTTTCGCAATTGTCCCTTTGAACCTGGAGTCACTCGAATCCCGGGCCGACCACAGATTGTTGCTGCAGTTGGCTGAGGTGAGTGGAGGAGAACTTTTTTACCATGATCAGTGGGGGCTTTTGCTTGATGCGCTCAGCAACAGGCCGGATGTATCCCCCGTACTTGTGGTTTATCGGAAATATGTAGAGATCATCGATTTCAGATTGCTTTTTTTCCTTGTTCTGCTCTTACTTTCAGTTGAATGGTTTATAAGAAAACGCAGCGGATTGTACTGATCCGGGTCTATTAACCAAAATAATCATCGTTTTGATGAAGGCAGGAAAAACAATACCCCTGGCCGAGCGTTTGAGGCCGTCCAGGCTCGAAGATTATCTGGGTCAGACCCATCTGGTTGGCCAGGGGGCTGTATTGAGACGCTCGGTGGAATCAGGGAACATCCCCTCCATGATTCTCTGGGGGCCTCCCGGTGTGGGCAAAACCACACTGGCGTTTCTTATTGCTTCCCGTCTTAACAAGGAGTTTTATACACTCAGCGCTGTCAGTTCCGGGGTTAAAGATGTTCGTGCCGTAATAGAAAAAGCGGAGCAGGGCGAGGGCAGCATTTTGTTTATAGATGAAATACACCGCTTCAGCAAATCACAGCAGGACAGCTTACTGGGCGCTGTTGAAAAAGGCACTGTGGTGCTGATAGGGGCCACAACCGAGAATCCTTCCTTTGAAGTGATATCCCCCTTGCTGTCCCGTTGCCAGGTATACATACTTAAGGAATTGGATAAGGAAGCATTGCTGCATTTGCTTGATAAAGGACAGCAGGTATTGGCTGAACAGCTGGATTGTGAGATCGAAATTGAGGAATCGGAAGCCTTACTCAGACTCTCCGGAGGGGATGCAAGGAAGCTGTTGAATGCACTGGAACTGGTGGTTTTTTCTGGCAGGGAAAGACCGGTGCGAATCAACAACAAACTTGTCATGGAGACCATCCAGCAGAACCTGGCTGTTTATGACAAGGGAGGTGAAATACACTATGATGTGATTTCTGCTTTTATTAAGTCTATAAGGGGTAGCGATCCGAATGCTGCCGTATATTATCTTGCCCGGATGCTTGAAGGGGGGGAGGATCCCAAGTTCATTGCCAGAAGGATGCTCATTTTGGCATCTGAAGATATAGGCAATGCCAACCCCAATGCCCTGCTTCTGGCCACATCCTGCTTTCAGGCGGTGAACATGACAGGAATGCCTGAATGTCGGATCATACTATCTCAGGTAGCCATTTACCTGGCTTGTGCCACCAAAAGCAATGCTGCGTATCTTGCCATTGGTAAGGCTCAGGAAACCGTGAGAAAAACCGGTGATCTGGCTGTGCCGGTTTCCTTGCGAAATGCCCCAACCAAGCTGATGAAAGAGATTGGCTATGGCAGCGATTACAAATATGCCCACGATTATGACCGGCATTTTGCCATGCATGAGTTTTTACCTGAAAAGCTGAGTGGCACCCGTTTCTATGATCCTGCAGACAATACAAGAGAGAATGAATTAAGGGCCCGGCTTAAAAGCCTTTGGAAGAACAAATACAATTACTGAAGACATGCCCCAAAAATGCCATTCAAGGCACATTACCCTCTGGGCAGTTGTTATTTTCCTGGTTCTTTTGGGTGTGAGGTTTACAAAGCCTTTTGACACTTCTCTGAGCTGGGACACCAAGGGGTATTACCTTTACCTTCCGGCCAGGTTTATTTATCATGATCCACAGATAAAGCAGATTGAATGGGTCTCAGCCATACAGGAACAATACCAGACTACGGCCACACTTTATATGTTACATCCAGCCCGTGATAATGCCCACATTATCAAATACTCCATGGGAATGGCATATTTGTATGCTCCTTTCTTTTTTACGGCCCACGGGTTTGCCCTTATAAGCGAAAAATGGACCGCTGATGGCTTTTCTCTTCCCTATCAAATCGTTATTTCTCTTGGGATGTACGTCTACATCCTAATTGGGTTGATGTTTATGTTTAAGGTTCTTTGCCGCTTGTTTGAAAGAAACACAGCAATGGTTACCATGCTGATCCTTTTGTCTGGCACCAACCTGTTCAATCAGTTTGCTTTTAATGCGTTGCTGTCACATGCACCATTGTTTGTGCTCTATAGTATTTTGATCTGGTTTATAATACAGTTTTATTCTGCCGTTAATAAGGCATTCCACACCGGATCTGGCGGGATGAAGGTTTACAACGGCAACAGACAGACTTTGGCAACAATCCTGATCAGGGGAGCCGGTCTTGGACTGCTGTGCGGGCTGATATCCCTGATACGTCCAACAGAGGCGGTTTGTCTGCTGCTTTTTGTGTTTTGGGGTGTCCGATCGGGGCAGGATGTGTATGAGAGATGGCGGCTCTTTTTGCGCAATCCCCTGATTACCATTGTTTTTTCCTTGGGTTTTCTTTTGATATGGGCCCCGCAATTTCTTTATTGGAAATCTTTAACGGGTCATTGGCTGCATTACAGTTATAACAACCCGGGAGAAGGCCTCGATTTTTTCAGTCCCCACACCCTGCCTTTTTTATTCAGTTTCAGAAAGGGATGGCTGATATACACTCCCTTAATGGGGTTTGCCCTTATTGGGCTATGGCTAATGAAGCGGCGATTGCCAGGCCTTATTTTCCCCATAGGTGTGTTTTTTATACTAAGCCTTTACCTTACATCTTCATGGACCACCTGGTGGTATGCCGGCGGGTGCTTTAGCTCGCGGGCCATTGTTTCTGTTTATCCGGCATTGGCAATAGCCCTTGGTTGTTTTATTGAGAGGGTGTTGCACAGCCACTGGCGTTTCAGGGCACCATTGATGCTGATTGCGGCATTTCTCATATTTTTAAATCTCTTTCAAACCTGGCAATTACAAAAGGGCATCATCACCACTGAAACCATGACCCGGGCGTATTATTTCCGTACCTTTCTAAAAACAAGTGTTGATAATCAGGACAGGGAATTGCTGATGGTACAGAGACCCTATACAACGGTTGAGCATTTTGTGAATCATTCAGGGTATCAGGCGTCTGTATTGTTCAGCGAGGTGTATTCTTCTGACAGTCTTTGCCTTGGAATGGCCCTGCACGGAGGACATCAGTTTTCCCCGGTGATAGCAGCACCCTACCATGAACTTACGCAAAAGGACCATGCATGGCTCAGGGCAAGGGCAAGGTTTTATATCCCTGAAAACTATTCAGGCCCTGATCCCCTGCTTGTAATTACATTCAGGCATAGAGGAAAGAACTATAAGTACAGGAGCACCGAATCTCATAATCTGAGCCTTAAGAAGGGGTGGAATAGTATTTCAATGGACTACATCACCCCGGAAGTGCGCAGTAAAAAGGACAAGCTTCAGGCATATGTTTGGCATAGAGGACAGGATACCCTATACCTTGAGAGCATTGAAGTTTTATTGTATCAACCCCATAAATGATATGAACAGATACGAACTATTCCACAGGTATATGGCCCAGACATCCTGCTTCCCCATGGGATTGGAGGCAGACAGGGCAGAAGGGATGTACGTTTATGATGGCAGGGGGAAAGCCTATCTTGACCTGATAAGCGGCATAGCCGTCAGTTCCCTTGGGCACAGGCATCCGGCAGTGATGGCGGCCATTCAGGCCCAGCTTGACAGGTATATGCATTTGATGGTATTCGGAGAGTTTGTGCAATCGCCCCAAACAGATCTTGCTGCCATATTATGCAGTTACCTTCCTCCCTCGCTTGACAATGTTTATTTTGTGAACTCCGGAAGTGAAGCCATAGAGGGAGCTGTAAAGCTGGCCAAACGATTTACGGGACGCAGAAAAATCCTTGCTTTCTCCGATGCCTATCATGGCAGCAGTCATGGTGCCCTGAGCCTTACCGGTAATGAGCGCCTTAAATCTGCCTTCAGACCTTTGTTGCCAGGGATAATCCACCTGCCATACAACTCATTGCCTGAGCTGGAGCAGATTGATGAAAGTATTGCCTGTGTTGTGGTAGAGCCCATTCAGGGTGAGGCCGGAGCCCGGGTGGCAGAACCTGAATTCCTGCGCAGACTGCGGCAAAAGTGTGATGAAACCGGGGCATTGCTGATCATGGATGAGATACAGTCAGGACTTGGCCGCACGGGCCGCCTCTGGGCTTTTGAGCATTATGGTGTATTGCCTGATATTCTTTGTATTGCCAAGGCTTTTGGGGGAGGCTTGCCTCTTGGTGCGTTTGTGTCGGGCAGGCATATCATGAGAAAACTTACCCAACACCCCGTACTGGGACATATTACCACCTTTGGTGGCAATCCGGTTTGTGCGGCAGCTGCATTGGCAAGTTTCAGGGAAATAACCAATGCAAGCCTTTGGACCCGTGCTGCTGAGCTGGAACCTCTGTTCAGGGATTTGTTGAAGCACCCGGGCATCATGGAGGTAAGGGGTAAGGGTCTGATGCTGGCTGTGCGTTTCGATGGATTTGAAACAAACAAAAGGGTTATTGATGCCTGTCTGGAAAAAGGCATTATAACCGATTGGTTTCTTTTTGCTGATGATTGTCTTAGAATTGCGCCTCCATTGCTGATAACGGATGAACAGGTTCGCTTTGCCTGTGGCGCGATTCTTGATGCGATATGATGCAAGGCGCTGGCATTCGTATTGTTATTTCAATTATCTTTAACTTGAATTTGTTACATGCGTGTATATGGATCAGTCAATACAGGCACATTTACAGACCAAACCATTGCAGAGTTTGCCCGTTACCGGGTTTTTCACTAATTACCCGGTAGAAAAGGTCCTTAGAAAGGGCGATTTCCTTCTGCTCACCGGAACCAGCGATTTTTGCTGGGCCTATTTGTGTGGCGATAATCCCGAAGATTTGTTTACCCTGCTGGAAGAGTTCAGGTATGAAACCCTGTATTTTGCCAATGTAGAGGAGTGGATGCTACCCGTTCTTACCCACAGGCATAAAATTGAATGGAAACTGACCACCCATCGCTATTACCTTTTATGGGAAAGGCAGATTGATCCTCCTTTGTTTGAGTCCAGACCTTTGGAAGAGTCCATGGCATCCTATATATACGATCATTCCGCATACAGGGATTTTACCTCCATTCAATATATCAGGGAGCGATTAAAAATGGATGTTTCGGCCGGCATCTGGATAGATGGGGAATTGGTTGGCTGGGGGCTGACCCATGATGATACTTCCCTGGGCTTTCTGAATGTTATTCCCGGATACCGGGGGCAGGGCCTTGGAGAGAGTTTGTTGCGGGCGCTTATCATTCAAAAGCGGCAAAAAGGGATGTCGGTTTTTGTTAATATCGAACCACACAACCACCAGTCTATCAATCTGATAAGAAAACTCGGCTTTACCTATGATCGGGAAATCAGCTGGGTAAAACTGGGGTAATCAG
>CAZFOI010000012.1:0-11889 GCA_964520605.1 uncultured Bacteroidales bacterium | reverse complement strand
TCCTCCAGAAGGGATATCGGTTCTGCCTTTTGGTTGATGTTGTTATAATAATGGTTGAACAGCCGGATAAAGGTCCATTGCGTCCACTTGTAATATCCCGGATCGCAGGTTTGTACTTCCCTGTCCCAGTCATAGCTGAACCCGATGCGGTCCAGTTGCTGGCGGTAACGGCCAATGTTCTTTTCCGTTGTTATGGCCGGGTGCTGCCCTGTCTGAATGGCATATTGCTCAGCCGGAAGGCCATAGGCATCATACCCCATAGGGTGAAGCACATTATACCCCTGCTGGCGTTTGTACCTGGAATAAATGTCAGAGGCGATATAGCCCAGCGGATGCCCCACATGCAGGCCCGCCCCCGATGGATACGGGAACATATCAAGCACATAAAACTTTGGTTTTCCGGCATCTTCCGTAACCTTATACGTCTTGTTCTTCTGCCAGTACTCCTGCCACCTGGCTTCAACCTCCAAAAAATTATAGTCCATGATTGTACGTCGATAATTAGGGTGCGAAGTTAGTTAAAAGTCGGGAGATAGTACGTAGTTCGTGGTTCGTAGTTCGTGGTACGTAGTTCGTGGTTCGTGGTTCGTGGTTCGTGGTTCGTGGTTCGTGGTTCGTAGTTCGTGGTTCGGGGTTCGTGGTTTGTGGTTCGGGGTTCGGGGTTCGGGGTTCGTGGTTCGTAGTTCTTCGTACTTCGTACTTGGTCCTTAGTACTAAATTTTAATTCTACAAACTAAGTACTGCGAACCACGAACTACCTTCTGGTTTGCCGGTTGGTTTATTTGTTGTAATTTTGCAGCGTTTTTACCATCTTCTGCTGACGAATTAACAAAGCAACACTTATGGATCAACAAAAGAAATCCGGTTTTTTGAATGATTTCCCGGCCGTTTCCACCAGGGAATGGGAAGAAAAGATTAATGAAGACCTCAAGGGAGCCGACTATGAAAAAAGACTGGTGTGGCAAACACCCGAAGGCATTTCGGTCAGGCCCTATTACCGGTCTGAACATACCGAAAACCTGCCCCATATGCAGGCTTTGCCCGGACAGTTTCCTTACGTCAGGGGTTCAAGGATAAAAGACAACGACTGGGTAATTCGCCAGGATTTCGAACAGGAAGAAATTTCCGAGGCCAACGCCCTGGCTGTTAAGGCTCTGGAAAGGGGAGCCGGCGCGGTTGGGTTAAATGCCCGCGGAGTTCAGGGACTTCATGACATGGAAGCCCTTTTGTCAGGAATAGACCCAAAGAAAGCCGGCATTCACCTGATCCACGGTAAGAATTATCCTGAATTGTTCAATTACCTGTTACAAGTCGCGGGAAATGACACCCTCAGGGGCTCTCTGAATTTTGATCCTCTTGGCTATTTTGTTCTTTACGGAAAGCCCTATGGCGATATCCGGGAGAATATGGATCAGGCCGGAGATTTGGTAGAAAAAGCTGCCTCGGGAGCACCTGAATATAAAGTTATCAGCATAAACGGCCAGCATTATCACAATGCCGGAGCCAGCATAGTTCAGGAGCTTGCCTTCATGTTGGCTCAGGGTAATGAATATCTGGTGATGCTTACCGATAAAGGCCTGAAGGCCGAAGAGCTTGCTCCTTATATGCAGTTTACCATGGCCATTGGCTCCAACTATTTCATGGAGATAGCCAAAATCAGGGCCGCACGCCTGCTGTGGGCGCGCATTGTGGAGCAATACGGACAGGGACTTTCGGAAAGTGGCAAAATGACCCTTCATGCAGTTACTTCCAACTGGAACAAAAGCGTATACGACCCCTATGTGAATATGCTCAGGACCACCACGGAAGCCATGTCGGCCAGCATTGCCGGTATCGACAGCATGACGGTGGCTCCCTTTGATTCCACTTACAAAAAACCGGATGATTTCTCTTTGCGCATGGCTCGCAACCAACAAATCATTCTGAAAGAAGAGTCCTATTTCAACAAGGTGGCAGACCCGGCAGCCGGATCTTATTACATTGAAACCCTTACCGATTCCATTGCCGGAGCTGCATGGGATGTGTTTGTGAAAATCCAGGAAACAGGCGGCTTTATAGCGGCAGTTGAATCAGGATACATCACTGAAGAAATCCGTAAGACCTGTCAGAAACGCGATATGGACATTGCCCTTCGCCGCCAGGTGTTTATCGGCACCAACCAATATCCCAACCCGTCTGAGCGCATGCTGGATAAAATTCAGCCAACCGCAAGGTTGAGCGATCTGGGCGGGCTTCGCCCCTACCGGGGCGCCCAGGCCTTTGAGGCCTTGCGCATGGCCGTAGAAAGTCATGAGCAAAAAGGCTTTGGCGTTCCCAAAGTATTCCTGTTTACCTACGGCAACCTGGCCATGCGCAAAGCCCGCGCAGGCTTCAGCACGAACTTCTTCGGAGTGGCCGGATATCAGATTGTGGAAGGAGCCGGTTATGGCAATGTGGAAAAAGGCATTGCCGATGCCCTTGCTTCCAGCGCCAACATAGTGGTGCTATGCTCCAGCGATGAAGAATACGCCGAACTGGCCGTGGCTGCAACCGAAATCAAAAGACAGTCGCCCAAAACCCAGGTAGTGGTGGCCGGAAATCCCACAGAGCTGATTGACCAACTCAACCAGGCCGGGGTAGATTTCTACATCCACCTAAGAACCAACCTTCTTGACGCACTTACCCGTTTCAACGAAGTGCTCGACATCGTCTGATTCACAACAGGAACCCCTTACATCAAAACCAAAAATCCATGCGACCCGATTTTAAAAACATATCGCTTCACCCTTCTGAAAAACAAAAAACCGATTTCAGACAATGGGAAAAAGACAACAAAATCAGTTCATGCTGGCTAACTGCCGAACAGATTAAGGTTAAGTCTGTTTATGCCGCCGATGACCTCCTGCAGATGGAGCATCTGAACTATGCGGCCGGACTTCCCCCTTTCCTGCGCGGACCCTACAGCACCATGTATGTAATGAAGCCCTGGACCATTCGTCAGTATGCCGGCTTCTCCACTGCAGAAGAATCCAATGCCTTCTATCGCCGCAACCTGGCGGCTGGCCAAAAAGGCCTTTCCGTTGCCTTTGACCTGGCCACCCATCGTGGTTATGATTCTGATCACGAGCGCGTTGTCGGTGACGTGGGCAAAGCGGGCGTGGCCATTGACTCCATACTGGACATGAAGATACTCTTCGACGACATCCCGTTGGACAAAATGTCTGTTTCCATGACCATGAACGGCGCAGTCCTTCCTGTAATGGCGTTCTATATCGTGGCAGCCGAAGAGCAGGGCGTTGCCATGGAAAAACTCAGCGGCACCATACAGAACGACATCCTTAAGGAGTTCATGGTGCGTAATACCTATATTTATCCGCCGCTGCCATCCATGCGCATCATCGCGGATATTTTCAAGTTCACCTCTCAGAACATGCCCAAGTTCAACTCCATATCCATCAGCGGCTACCATATGCAGGAAGCTGGTGCCACATGCGACATTGAGTTGGCATACACCCTGGCCGACGGTCTTGAGTACCTGCGTACGGGAGTTAACTCAGGCATGGACATCGACGCATTTGCCCCCAGACTTTCCTTCTTCTGGGCCATTGGCATGAATCACTTCATGGAAATTGCCAAGATGCGTGCTGCCCGTCTGCTCTGGGCCCGCATCGTGAAGCAATTCAATCCCAAAAACCCGAAATCACTGGCCCTTCGTACGCACTCCCAGACCTCGGGCTGGAGTCTTACGGAGCAGGATCCGTTCAACAACGTAACACGAACCTGTATCGAGGCCATGGGCGCCGTGCTGGGCCACACCCAGAGTCTGCACACCAACGCACTGGACGAAGCCATCGCCCTGCCAACCGATTTTTCTGCACGCATCGCGCGCAACACCCAGCTCTACATTCAGGAAGAAACCAATGTGTGCAAAGCCATTGACCCCTGGGGAGGTTCCTATTACGTAGAAGCGCTTACCCATGAAATTGCTGAAAAAGCCTGGGCCCTGATCCAGGAAGTTGAAAGCCTTGGCGGCATGGCCAAAGCCATCGAAACCGGCCTTCCAAAAATGCGTATTGAAGAAGCGGCAGCCCGCAAACAGGCTCGTATCGATGCCGGCAAAGACACCATCGTGGGCGTTAACAAATACCGTCTGGAAAAAGAAGATCCTATTGACATCCTCGATGTAGACAATACCGCCGTACGCATCTCCCAGGTTAAACGACTGGAAAAGCTTCGTGCCGAAAGAAACAACCAGGAGGTGGAGGCTGCCCTGGATGCCATTACCCGTGCATGTGAAAGCGGTGAAGGTAACCTGCTGGAGCTGGCGGTTGATGCCGCCCGCAAAAGGGCTTCCCTGGGCGAAATCTCCATGGCATGCGAAAAGGTGTTTGGGCGTTATCAGGCTGTTATCCGTTCAATTTCAGGAGTATATTCTATGGAAATCGAAAACAACGAGAGCTTTGCGAAAGCCAGGAAAATGGCCGATGATTTTGCCGCCATCGAAGGAAGACGGCCGCGCATCATGATTGCAAAAATGGGCCAGGATGGCCATGACCGGGGTGCCAAGGTGGTTGCCACAGGTTATGCCGATATGGGCTTTGACGTAGACATTGGCCCTCTTTTCCAGACTCCGAAAGAAGCCGCCCGACAGGCTGTGGAAAACGACGTACACATTGTGGGCGTATCCTCTCTGGCTGCCGGACACAAGACGCTTGCTCCCCAGATCATACAGGAGCTCAAGGCCCTGGGCAGGGAAGACATCATGGTAATCGTGGGCGGTGTTATCCCACCCCAGGATTATCAATTCCTTTACGATGCCGGCGTGGTGGGCGTATTCGGACCCGGAACCGTCATTGCCGATGCCGCCATCAAAATGCTGAATATCCTGATTGAAACACGGAAATAAACCAAAAATCATGATCAAAAAACGGATTGCCATTATGTTGCTGTTGGCAGCCACCAGCGGCATGTCCATGGCACAAAACAAAGACCTTAAGCCGCTTCGCGGTCTTGCCACCGGACTTTACACCTTCAACATCGACCTTCAAATGATTGCCGAGGGATTGCAAATGGAACTTGAAGTGCATATTGAGAGGGAGGGCAATCAGTATGTTATTACTGAGAGTTCCATGACGCCCATGGGCAAGTCTGTTGATGAGATTATTCTGGACGGAGCCACTTTATACCCCATAAGAAGACGCGTGTCTCAGGACCCCAATCATGTGTTTTTGGAGTACAGTCCGGATAAAGTCTCCGGGAATATCAAAACTGCAGTACAGGAAATTCCCGTTTCGGTTCCGCTGTCAGGTCCCCTGTTTGCAGAAGGCCCTGGAAGCATGTTCGTACTGGCTACCCTGCCAATCAATGAAGGGTATACCAACTCATATAATTACGTGGATTTTGGCTCGATGTCGGTTAAAAAGATGAACATGCAGGTTACATCCGAACTGCTCGACGATGGACGCCTGCTCTACAGGGTGCTCACCCTGCCTGCAGATGGAAGCGAAGGCGGTTCGGCATTCTGGGTAGACACCACGGATTACTCCATCATCCGCTTTGAACAGGTGGTTCCCAACACCGGCGGTTCCATCATGCGGGGGGATTTGATTAAAAAGATAGTAAAGTAGTAGATAGTCTGTAGAGTCGTCAGTCTATAGAGTCGATAGTCTATAGAGTCGATAGTCTGTCAGACTTTACAGACTTTACAGACTTTACAGACTCTACCGACTTTACAGACTCTACAGACTTTACAGACTCTACCGACTTTTCGCCAACATGATGCAGGTGCATCCTGCGACCATCGTAGGTAATCCAGGCTGTTCCGGCAATGCGTCCGCCGGGGGTTTCGGCTACCCAGAATTTTCCACCCATTTCAAGGCTTCTCGTTATGGTTGCGGCATCGTCCCCACGCATGGGGTTACCCAGGCCGGTAATCAGCCAGAGTGAAGCAACAGCTGGATAATCAGGCTCCTTATATTCTCTGATCGAAAATGCCAGGCTTCGGTCCATGGAGATAACTGTGAGAGTTCGTTTTGATCAAAAAAACCCGTATTTTTGTGCTAATTTGGTATAATCTGTACTTATAGCATCAACCAAATAATAACACAAATTTAAAAAATCCTTAAACCCGAAAACGATGAGAACCTTCCTGCTTCTGGTAATTGCCGCATTTATCGTACTTCCCTCCTGCAAGTCGAAAAAAATGACTACCGCTGTTCCTGTTTCCGAGCCTGTTGTTCAGGAAGTGGTTACACCTCCTGCCGCACAGCCTGAACCTGCAGCAATAGCCGATATCCCCGTTCGTTCTGAAAGATTTACCTTCGACAGGGTAGACGATCATACCAATCACAGGTATTTCGTAATCGTAGGAAGCTACAGCAATCCCGACAATGCAAACCGGGCAAGAACCATACTGGTAAACCAGGGCTTTAATCCGATTATTCTGAAGTCAGAAACCGGCATGAACAGGGTTTGTGTAAATTCTTATGCAAATGAGTATGACGCCCGTGTAAGGGTGGCCCAAATTAGGTCAACATTCCCAGAGTACCATGATGCATGGTTGCTGATTCGCCAACAATAAACCCCTGCATTTGTGAGTATTTTTATCCGAAACATAAAAGAGCTGATACTGGTAGAAGAAGAATCGGCCGTGTTTCCGCCCAAAACCAAACCCAGGGTGGCGGGCAAAGACATGGCTGATCTCCATACCATTCCGGATGCTTTTCTATTTATTGAAAACGGTCTGATCAGCGGCTTTGGCCCTATGAAGACCTTTGCCAAAAGCAAGTTTCTTAAAAAAGCCAGACAAGCCGGTGTTCAGGAAATTGACGCAACAGGCAAGATGGTATTCCCTGCTTTTTGCGACTCACACACCCACCTGGTGTACGCCGGCAGCCGGGAAATTGAATACGTAGACAAGATTCGGGGGCTTTCCTATGAGGAGATTGCCAAACGTGGCGGAGGCATACTGAATTCCGCAGCCAGGCTTCAGCAGGCAGATGAACTCGAACTGATAGAACAGTCCCTTGAGCGACTGGAAGAAATCCGCAGGCTTGGAACCGGTGCCGTGGAAATCAAAAGCGGTTATGGCCTGAGTACTGAAAGCGAACTCAAAATGCTTCGAGTTGTCAGAAAGTTAAAGGAGCTGAGCCCGCTTACCATTCGCGCCACCTTCCTTGGTGCCCACGCTGTTCCTGCGGAATACAAGAAAAATCAGACGGCCTACGTAGACCTGATCATCAATGAGATGATTCCCATGGTTGCCGGGGAGGAACTGGCCGATTTTATTGATGTCTTTTGCGACAAAGGCTTTTTTACCGTGGAAGAAACCGAGCGCATTCTTATGGCAGGGGTAAAACATGGTCTGAAGCCCAAAATTCATGCCAATGAACTGGCGTTCTCCGGTGGCATTCAAGCCGGGGTGAAGTACAATGCCCTGTCTGTAGACCACCTGGAGTTCACCGGCGACAGTGAAATTGACTGCCTGCTGGGCAGCGACACCATGCCGACACTGCTTCCGGGAGCTGCCTTCTTTCTGGGAATGGACTACCCACCGGCCAGAAAAATGATCGATGCCGGACTCCCGGTAGCCCTGGCTTCCGATTACAATCCCGGATCCTCTCCATCCGGCAATATGCAGCTCATCATGTCTATGGGCTGTATCCTGCTCAGGATGTTGCCTGAGGAAGCAATCCATGCCGCAACCATCAACGGGGCTTATGCCATGGGCGTGGAAGATATCCTGGGAAGCATCGCAGTAGGCAAAACAGCCAATGTATTTATCACAAAACGCATACCCACTTACTCCTTTATGCCTTATGCTTACGGGAGCAACAAAGTAGAAACCGTTATCATCAACGGGAAAATCACCTGACTAAGTACGAAGTACGTAGTACGTAGTTCGTAGAAAAAAAACAAGAACTACGAACTGCGAACCACGAACCACGAACTACAAACCACGAACTACGAACCACGAACTACAAACCACGAACTGCGAACTGCGAACCACGAACTACAAACCACGAACTAAAATATCTTGAACTTACATCAATTTACCTCAAAAACCTTCGCCGGGCTGGAATCTGTTCTCGCTGCGGAACTGAAATCCCTGGGCGCATCTGACGTGCAGATATCTCGCCGTGCGGTCAGTTTTCGGGGCAACCACCAGTTAATGGTCAGGGCCAATCTTCAAAGCCGGACGGCCATCAGCATCATGCAGGAAGTGCACCGCTTTCAGTTCGAAGGCAAAGATGATTTCTTTGCCCAAATGATGGCTTTTGACTGGTCGGGGATTATGGGCTCTCATCAGACATTTGCCGTTTACCCGGTAGCAAGCCGCTCGGAATTGTTTGTAAACACCATGTATCTGGGACAGCTTACAAAAGATGCCATAGTGGATTCTTTCCGTGAGAAAACCGGCACCCGGCCGAATGTGGATACGGACAATCCCGACATGCGCATTCAGGTTTATGTAAATAACGCCCTTTGCGTTGTTTCGATTGACAGCAGCGGGGAGCCCCTTTTTAAAAGAGGGTATCGCAGGGGAGGCGGAGAGGCGCCACTGAACGAATCCCTGGCTGCCGGTCTTATTCTGTTATCCGGGTGGAACAAGGAAGACATTTTCATTGATCCCATGTGCGGAAGCGGTACTTTTTCCATCGAGGCCGCCATGATTGCAAAAAACACGGCCCCGGGATTGCTGAGAAAAGAATTTGGATTCAGCAGATGGCCGGGCTTCGACCCCGGGCTTGAAAAATTGGCAAGGGAGGAAGCCATGGATATTCAAACACCCATTCGGGGAAGGTTCATTGCTTCTGATGTGAATGTCAAGGTTCTCGATGTGGCAAGAAAAAACATCATGGAAGCCGGCCTGATGGGACAGATTCAGCTGGGCCGGGCAGAATTTTTCAGCTATTTTCCGCCTTCTCAACCGGGATTTGTGATACTGAATCCTCCCTATGGGCATCGCATCAGGCAAGACAATATGCCCGACTTTTATAAAAAACTTGGCGATTTCCTCAAACAACATTACAAAGGGTATATTGCAGGCATCATCAGCCAGCAGTTGAACGGGCTGCGCTATGTGGGTCTCAGGCCCCGCAATAAATATCCGGTGTTCAATGGCGCGCTTGAATGCCGCTTTGTGGTTTACGACTTGTTTTCCGGAAGCCTGAAGGAACACAAATCCACTGAACGCCCCAGGCGGCCCCGGATCACCAACTGATCCGAACAGAATTGTTTAAAACATTAAATCAGACCAAAAGAAATATGAAGAAAAGAGTTTTGGTTGCCACAGGTGGTGGCGATTGTCCCGGGCTGAATGCCGTAATCCGGGCCATCGTACTCAGATCCCAGCGCGAGCGCGACTGGGAAGTGGTTGGCAGCATCAATGCCTTTGATGGCATTCTGAATGAACCCAATGAAATCATGGTGCTTGGCGAAAAAGAAGTAGCCGGAATTCACATCCGTGGCGGCACCATTATCGGCACTACGAATAAAGGTGGTCCGTTTGCCTGGCCAATTAAAAATCCGGATGGCAGCTGGGGCAGTGCCGATCGCTCTGACGAAATGCTCCGCAGGCTTCAGTATCTTGGGGTAGAGGCGGTAATCAACATCGGGGGAGACGGCTCCCAGCGCATTTCTCAGATGCTATTTGAGAAAGGATGCAATATCATCGGTGTCCCAAAGACCATCGACAACGATTTGTCTGCCACCGATTTTACTTTTGGTTTTCAGACTGCCGTTCAGGAAGCCACCACGGCCGTAGACAAACTGGTAACTACGGCTGCCAGCCATAACAGGGTGTTAATCCTGGAGGTGATGGGCCGTGATGCCGGATGGATTGCCCTTCACAGCGCCGTTGCCGGGGGGGCAGATGTGTGCCTTATCCCGGAAATCCCTTATGACATCAACAAGGTTATCCAAAAGATTTACTCCCGCTTCCACCTGGGCCGTGGATACGCCATCATCGTGATTGCCGAAGGGGCAAAACCTGTAGGCGGTGATGCCTATTATGAGTTAAGCGACGAAGTGGGTTACGGAAATGTACGGCTTGGTGGTGTTGCTTTTAAGTTGATGCAGGAGCTTAAGGCTGCCGGGTTGGAAACGGATATGCGGGAGACTGTTCTGGGCCATCTTCAGCGCGGGGGAACCCCCATTGCCTATGACAGGGTTCTTGCCACCCAGTTCGGAGCCAAAGCCTTTGAAATGGTGTTGCAAAAAGAATATGGGAAAATGGTGGCCTATCGCCATCCGAACATCGTATCTGTGCCATTGAATGAAGTAATCAGCCACTACAATTTTGTTGATCCCGACTCCGATCTGGTAAAAGCAGCCAGAGGCATTGGCATTTGCATGGGCGACCAGTAATCTCCCCCAACGCCATGAGCGAACGCAAGACACTCTTTGCAGACGTTTTGTTGCCTGTTCCGGTGAAAGGTTCCTTTACTTACAGGGTGCCCTTTGCACTTAACGGAGTGGTGGCAGAAGGACAGAGGGTCATGGTCCCTTTTGGCAAAAAGCGACTGTCGGGAATTGTAAAGCGCCTTCATGAAACCCCACCCAGGGGATTTCAGGTAAAATATCTGGAAACCATTCTCGATCCCAAACCGGTGGTGTTGCCCATGCAGTTCCGCTTCTGGGAGTGGATTGCAGACTACTACCTTTGCCATGAAGGGGAGGTGATGCATGCCGCCCTTCCCTTTGGCACCCAGGAAGGGCCTTCCTGGAAACCGCGTGTACAAACCTTTGTCAGGCTGTCAGATGCTTTTCAAAATGAAGATGCTTTAAGGTCGTTGTTCGATAACCTGGAAAAAAAAGCACCGCGTCAGCTTGAATTGCTTATTCGCTATATCAGGGATGCCGCTCCTGCTGAGCAGGGACCCTATACCGATATCATGCAGTCTGCATTAACCGCACCCGTAAAAGGCGGGCATGCAGCCCTGCAGGCCCTGATAAAAAAAGGCGTGTTCATGAGCCTGGAGAAGAGCCAAAGCCGGTTTGAGCATTTGGATGCAGTCTCTGATCGCAACGGACTGAACCCCGGCCAGCAGAAAGCCTGGGATGCTATGCAGAACGCCTTTCTGAAACACAGGGTGGTGCTTTTACACGGAGTAACTTCAAGCGGCAAAACAGAACTTTATATTCAGCTGATTCGCGAAACCATGGCCAAAGGGCAGCAGGTTCTTTACCTTTTGCCCGAAATTGCCCTGACCAGCCAGATCATTCAAAGGCTTCAAAGGCACTTTGGGGATCGCGCCGGAATCTATCATTCCCGGTTCAGTCCCATGGAGCGCTCTGAGGTTTGGCAAAACCTGCTGGAAAAAGGTATAGAAACCGATTCGGGGAAGATTTCCTATGACCTGGTACTGGGCCCAAGATCCGCCATGTTTTTGCCATTCAGCAATCTGGGGCTGATCATCGTTGATGAAGAACATGAACCCAGCTACAAACAACAGGACCCGGCACCGAGATATCATGCCCGGGATGCCGCAGTTTACCTTGCCTCTCTGACGGGTGCCAAGGTCTTGCTTGGTTCTGCCACGCCCTCTTTGGAAAGCTATCATAACGCACAATCGGGAAAATACGGCTATGCTTCCATTGATCACAGGCATGGAGGCGTGCTTATGCCTGAAATCATTGTGGCCGATATGAGGCAGGAAACCAGGTTGAAAAACACCCGTTCTCACTTTTCCCAAATGCTTTACCGCCACATAGAAAACGCCCTGAAAAACCAGGAGCAAATCATACTGTTTCAGAACAGGCGTGGTTTCTCTCTGCGTTTGGAATGCCGTATATGCGGATGGACTCCGGGTTGCAGCCAATGCGATGTGAGTCTGGTGTATCACAAAAAGCCCAACAAACTGAAATGCCATTATTGCGGTCATGCCCAGGAACCTCCTGCGGTCTGCT
>CAZFOI010000011.1:0-13368 GCA_964520605.1 uncultured Bacteroidales bacterium | reverse complement strand
AGTTGTGTTTGAGTCGCCACATATCCCAGTATCCGTTTTCTTCATCAAAAAGCAAAAACCTCAGGTCGTGTATATATGCGCCCTCTGCGTGCACTATCTCTCCGAACAGGCCCTGCTGGGCCATATTCAGGGTTGCCATTTCAAAAAAGTCGTAGATGCAATTTTCGAGCATGATCATATGCCTTCGGGTCCTTTCTGCTGTATTGACCAGTTGCCATGCTTCTTCCACCGTAAGTGCTGCGGGAATCTCCGTTGCCACGTGCTTGCCCTGCTCCATGGCATAAATGGCCACAGGTGCATGCAGGTCCCAATGGGCACAATTATATATCAGGTCGATGTCGTCCCGTTCACAAACCTCTTTCCAGCTTTCCGCGCCCAGATATTCATCTGCAGCAGGTCTGCCCATTTTTTCAAGTGTCTCCTGGGCTTTTTCAATACTTGCTGGAACCACATCAACCAGTGCAACAATCTCTACTTCTGACAGATAGCTCAGCCTTCTTACGGCTTCCTGCCCGCGCATACCCAAGCCTATGATGGCAATTCTTACCACTTCAAGGGGTTCTGTGCGCAACTCCAGAACATGGGTTTGCCCTGCCGGTCTGGGTGGTGTCTCAAAAACCTCTGCCGGCATAAAAACTTCTGCCGTGGTCCGGGCATCATTCAGGCAGCTGTTAAACATGAGCGATATCAGCAACAGCCAGCAAAGGAGTGGGAGATGGTTTCTCATGGCAATTAAATGTTTTGATTGGTTTTTATCAGGGACTGCATGTCTTCGCTTTTTCTTTCCATATCCATAATCAGATGTTGCTGAACCAGGCAGCGAATCAGGTTGTGGTCGGGCCTGTGAATCTTGTAATACACGTCTCCATTAAGGTAATCAGCAAGAAATCGAATGCCCATTATGTAAGTCATCAGTACGGGAGCCAGGTGAAGGTATTCCATTTCACTTTTGGTAATCAAATGCCCGGTTTGCTGAAGATAGCCTTTGGTAAACCAGGCAAAGAGATCCAGATTAAAACCTACCAGAGTGGTGTCTGGTTCGTCTTCCAGTGCTGCATTTGCAGAGGTCCTTAAAGCATCGCCGTAATCATAATACAGAATGCCCGGGCCTGCTGTATCCAGATCTATCACAGCCACGGCCTTGTCATTTGCAAACAAAAGATTGTTGATTTTGGTGTCGTTGTGAACCACCCGAATGGGAATATGTCCGCTTTTGGTGAGTGCTTCGATCCCGAGCAGGGTTTCCCTTCTCTGCTGAAAGAAGCTCAGTATGTCTGCCACGGATGCCTTTCTTTCAGCACGATCTTCCTTTATGGCATCATCCAATTGATGCAAACGGAATGACAAATTGTGAAAATTTGGAATGGCCTCCCTGAGTGCTGCAGGATTCAGAGAAGAACAGTGATTTACAAACCATCCATAACCAATGCCTGCCTGGTATGCCTGCCATGGATATAGCACCACATCAACCGAATATGAATCCTTGATAAAACTCGTAAGACGCCAGGCCCCGCCATGGCTGTCATACACGATATTATTTCCTTGCGCGTCAGGGATAAGTCTGGCAATGCAGGGGATTTCGGTTTCATCGCCCATCAATGCCTGGATTTTCAGGTGTGTTTGTGCAATGCTCTCCGGATCATGGAATACTTTGGTGTTGATCCGCTGAAGTATGTATTCCTGAGCATCCTTTCCCAGGCTCAGTTTATAGGTGTCGTTAATATGGCCCTGCCCAAATGGCGACACCTGATAATTGGCCAGTCCGGGGAAATAGGCTTGTATTACATTTTCAATCATAGTCACAATGTCTTTGTTGCCGGCTTTAGGCGGATGCTATGCCCGTGCAGTGCGTAGTAAAGTAAAAACAAATAACAGGGGAGCATAATCCAGTATGCTCCCTGGTAATGGGTTGCTTCGGCTGCACTCTGGCTGCCTTGTTGCCAATCCACCATCAAACCAAACAGATAGGGAATTACCCCTCCTCCTACAATCCCAGATACGAGTAGGGAACTGCCCAGCTTGGTGAGCCTTCCCAAATCAGCAATTGCCAAAGGCCATATGGCCGGCCACATCAGAGAGTTGGAAAAACTGACCAAAAGCAATCCATAGAATGCGAGATGCAGTGGGGCAAGCACCAAAAAGAGGGTGGCGCCAACACCCAGAATGGAGAACAATATCAATACTTTTTTCTGCGATAACCACCTGGGGATGGTTAAGATGCCAAAAAGATATCCGGCAATAAGGCCAATGGTTACGTACTTTGCATAGGATGCTGCATCGGCAGTGTCACCAAAACTTACGCGGGCAAAATCTATGATGGAAGCCATGGGCAGAATCTCAATGCCAATATAAAGAAAGATGGCCACTACACCCAAAAGCAAATGGGGGTAATGCCAGATGCTTGTCCGATAAGGCTTCCCATGGGGCGCAAGGGCATCCGAATCCTTTACGGGCTCTGCCTCTCCTTTTGCAAGTACCTCAGGCAGGGGTGCGAAATATATCCCGGCAGCCAGCAAAACAAGGATCAATGCTACCAGGGTAAAAGGCAGGTTCACATCGGTGAGCCGCACGCTTTGAAGATCTATGAATATTCCCAGGAACAATGGCGCCATCCACCAGGCCAGCTTATTGAGAATGCCCATCATGCTCATTCTTACCGCCGCACTCTCAATAGGTCCGATGATGGTAACATAGGGGTTTACGGCCGCCTGAAGCAGGGTATTCCCTATCCCTCCTACAAATAGGGCCAATAAAAACAGCGGAAAACTTACCATTCTGGCTGAGGGTATGAACATGGCCATGCCTATAGCCATAACAGCAAAGGCAATCACCATGGAAAGCCTGTATCCCAACCTGGTGATAACCCAGGCAGAAGGCCTTCCGAAGATGACAAATGCCGAGAAAATGGCTGCAGTGACCAGATAGGATTGTCCGGTACTCAGGTGAAAGGCATCTCTGAGGGCAGGAGTTAAAAACCCGCTGATTCCAACGCCAAAGCCTATAACAAAGAACATGGCGCCAATAATCAGCAGGGGCATCAAATAAGGCTGATTTTTCATATGCAGGGAAGGGATGATTTTCAACAAATCTATATAAAAACATGATAAGTTTTATATCTTTATCGGCACAATACGTTAAACTGCAGAATCATGAATCTTATACGCTACGCAAAGCAATTATTTTTGATAGCAGCCATGGGGTTGGCTGTTTCCTGTAATCAGCAGGCACTCACCAGGGCCGAAAGGGATCTGATAAGCCGGGCTCCGGCAGACAGTGCCATGTATGTTTTAAGCATTTTCGTGCCTGAAGACTCTCTGTTTCTTAGAAGAACAGCCATGCCTGTAAGTGATCCATCGGATGAGTATGTTCGCCTGCTTAGCCTGCGCATGCTGGCAACGGTAAACCATCCGGCAAGCCTTGGTGTGGGTATCGCAGCACCTCAGGTGGGTGTTGGCCGTCAGATAATCTGGGTTCAGCGATTCGACAAGGAAGGAGAACCCTTTGAGGTATATTATAATCCTGAAATACTCGATTTTTCTCAGGAAATGGTATCCCGACAGGAGGGCTGCCTGTCCGTCCCAGGATACAGAGGCCTGGTAGAGAGATCCCAGCACATAAGAATAAGATATATGACATCAGACGCCCAAATTGTGGAGGAAGACGTTGAGGGATTCACCGCCAGAATTTTTATGCATGAAATAGATCACCTGAATGGGATTATTTACCACGATAGGGTGGTGGGGGGGTTGAGGAGTCTGTAGAGTCTGTAAAGTCTGTAGAGTCTGTAAAGTCTGTAAAGTCTGTAGAGTCTGTAAAGTCTGTAGAGTCTGTAGAGTCTGTAAAGTCGGATCTGTAGTTGTTAGATAAAAGATTTTAGGATGAAGAAGGGGTTTGGAAGGGGTATGCCTGGCTGGGTTTTGCCGGTGGTTTTTTTGCTGATTGCCGGGGCGTGTACACGTTCTTGCGACAGGGAAAATTTGGAAAGAATCCGGGATGAGGCAAGGGAAAGGGAACAGTCTGAGGTTTTCTTTTCAGACTCTGTTCGTATTGAGCCGGTTTATCAGATTCATTTTATTGATGTTGGACAGGGGGATGCCACCCTGGTGCTAACACCTGAAAAGGCTGTGCTGATTGACGGGGGGGATAAGCCCCAACTGCTGGCAGCGTATTTATGGTCGCTTCACGTAAACCACATAGACATACTGGTTGTAACCCATCCCCATGCCGATCATCTCGGGGGCATACCCTATATTCTGGAGAATTTTTCGGTAGGGGAGATATTGGATCCGGGAGTGGTGCATACAACCAGGCTGTATGAGAGATACCTCAACTTGGTTGATGAGAAAAACATTCCCTTTTCTCTGGCAAGGAAGGGAGTGGTGAGGGATCTGGGTTCGGGTGCCGGCATGGAAGTGCTTCACCCGGTGAATCCTGATGACAGGAACCTGAATAATGCTTCTATTGTATTGAAAGTCAAACTCGGGCGCATCGGGGTATTGCTGACCGGAGACATTGAGCGAAAATCCGAAGAGATGCTGATGCAAAACCGTATGGCTTTGCGTTCGGAAATCCTCAGGGTAGCACACCATGGCAGCAACACCAGTTCCCATATGGCATTTCTGATGTCCGTAAGACCAAAAATCAGCATTGTAAGTGTTGGCCAGAACAACAAATACGGATTGCCTGATCCTATGGTAATGGAACGGTTGGAAAAGCTTCCATCTGAAGTTTACCGGACCGATATACATGGGCATATCGTAATTGTTACAGACGGCAGGGAGTATGCTGTACAAACATCCTCGGGTCATAAGTCAGCGGCCGTTTACACAGGAGAAGCTGATTCAGATCCGGATACAGAAAGGCCGGGTACAGCCGAACCTCTGATGGTAGACCTAAATACTGCCTCATATGAACAACTGCTTTCCATCGTTCACATTGGTCCTGAAAGGGCCAGGCAGATTGTTGCCCTGAGACCCCTTGGAAGTCTGGATGATTTGCTTAAAGTTGAAGGCATTGGACCTTCCAGGTTGGATGATATCCGTATACAAAACATAGCAATTGTAAAAAGCCCCTGATATGAAAGCTGTTATAGACAGAATTACCGGCCAATGGGCCATATTGTTGATTGGAGAGGAACAGCATAAGGTAGACTTTCCATTAAATTGCCTGCCCCGGGGAGTTGCAGAGGGCGATTGGCTTACTATGGATATTCAAATAGATCCCGAGCAAACCCGGGCAAGCTATGAGACCAATCGAAGCCTGCTTGACAGAATCCTGCGTAAGAATCAGTCCGGAGCCTCCGGCCAGTAGCATTTTGATCACTGGGGGTGTTACCTGATTTGTTTGTTCCGGTAATAATCTGCAGCCATGGCTGCGGCCATTTTAACCTGCTTTTCCTCTGTGAGGTGCTTTAATGCCATAGTGCTCGTCTGGATATACGAGCGAATCTCTGCCTCTGACGGCTTAATTCCCAGTCCTGCATATTTGGCCTTCCATTCTTTACGGAACAGGCTGATCTTCTGAGAAGTTTTCATAAGGCCGAATTTACAAAAATGCCTTTAATAAAACCATTTTTGATCTTCAATTATTAGAACCCCTTATCGCAAAAATTGGGGATGTCTTTGAATTGTAGAAAAACAAGGCAGACCTGGTCAAATATTTGTGCCCCATTTATTAAAAAGCCACTTGCGAAAAATTCACAAGTGGCTGATTTTTTTGTTGTCCTGCCAGGGGTCGAACCTGGACTCTTCTGATCCAGAGTCAGACGTGTTGCCAATTACACCACAGGACAATGGAGGTGCAAAAATAATACTTTTATATAATCATCCAAAAAGACGGCAGAAAAATTACTGTGCTCCGCCAATTTTTGCCCAGGTATCCTTAAGGGGCAGGGTTCGGTTGAATACCAGCTTGTCAGGACCGGAATCCGGATCAACACAAAAATAGCCCGTGCGCTCAAACTGATACCGGTGTCCGGCATGGGCACCCTGAACAGAGGGTTCCAAATGGGCAGTGGTGATTTGCAATGAGTCAGGATTCAGATGCACCCTGAAATCTTCGCCTTCTTCTGTTTCTTCCGGCTCGGGAACATTAAACAACCTGTCATACAACCTGACTTCGGCAGGAATTGCATGCCCGGCGCTAACCCAATGCAGGGTTCCTTTTACCTTTTTGGTACTGCCGCCACCACTTTTCGTGTCTGCATCATAGGTGCAGTGAATGGCCAGGATGTTTCCGTCAGCGTCTTTTTCCACGCTTTCGCATCGAATGATGTACGCATATTTTAATCTTACCTCTCCTCCCGGAAACAAACGAAAATACTTCTTTGGCGGATCCTCCATGAAGTCATCACGTTCTATCCATAGTTCCCTGGAAAATGGAATGTTGCGCATGCCACCTTCCGGGTCTTCAGGATTGTTTACGCCTTCAAGAACTTCTACCTGATCCTCGGGATAATTGTCTATGATAAGTTTAACAGGATTCAGAACGGCCATTACCCGGTCGGAGGTTTTATTCAGATCTTCACGAATGCAATGCTCCAGCAGCCCCACCTCAATTACGTTTTCCCTTTTGGCAACGCCCACTTTTTCAGCAAAAGTTCTCAATGAAGCCGGTGTATATCCCCTGCGCCTTAAGCCGCTGATGGTGGGCATTCGGGGATCGTCCCATCCGGAAACGATTTTTTCCTGAACCAGGGATAGCAGCTTTCGCTTGCTCATAACCGTATAACTCAGATTCAGTCTGGCGAATTCAATTTGTCGGGGCCGGTTTTCCTTAATATCAAGGGCATCCAAAAACCAGTCGTAGAGCGGACGGTGTACCTCAAATTCCAGCGTACATATGGAATGGGTGATGCCTTCAAGATAATCGCTCTGCCCATGTGCCCAATCATACATGGGATATATGCACCATGCATCACCGGTTCGTTGATGGTGGGCGTGCATGATGCGATACATCACAGGATCGCGCATATGCATATTGGGCGATGTCATGTCTATTTTTGCCCTAAGAACATGGGTGCCCTCGGCAAACTCACCTGCCCGCATGCGTGCAAACAACTCCAGGTTTTCTTCTACGCTGCGGTTTCGCCAGGGACTTTCCTTGCCGGGAATGGCCGGGGTGCCTCGGTTGTTGCTGATTTCCTCAGCACTCATCTGGCAAACATAGGCTTTGCCAGTTTTTATCAGGCAGACGGCAAATTCATACAATTTCTCAAAATAGTCAGAAGCATAAAACTCCCTGTCTTCCCAGTCAAACCCGAGCCAGCGAACATCTTCCTTTATGCTGTCTACATATTCCTGTTCTTCTTTTGTAGGATTGGTATCATCGAACCTCAGATTGCATTTTCCCTGGAATTTTGCAGCCAGCCCGAAATTCAGGCAAATGGATTTGGCATGTCCAATGTGAAGGTAACCATTGGGCTCGGGAGGGAAACGCGTATGCACCTTGCCATTGTTTTTGTTTTCAGACAGATCCTGGGTAATGATCTGTTCCAGAAAATTCAGAGAGGGTTTGTTTTCCGGTGTGCTCGATGTATTCATTGCCATTGATTGTAAGTGTAGTAGGGAAATATTTCGTTTTCCCCGGGACAGAAACGCAAAATTAATAAACTGAAAGGTTTTTTTTACTTTTGTTCCGTTCAAAATGCAATCTATGGGAAAGATAAGGTTGGAAAACATGGAGTTTTTTGCTTATCATGGCTGTTTCCGTGAGGAACAGATCATTGGCAATAAATTTATCGTAAACCTTGAATTGGAGACCAACACGGCTGCTGCTGAAAAAACAGATCAGTTGGGTGATACGGTTAATTACCAGGCTGTGTATAATACAGTAAGCATCCAAATGAAAGAGAAGAGTCATCTTTTGGAACATATTGGCCGCAGGATACTGGATGCTGTGTCATCAGAATTTCCCGAAATATCCCATATGAAATTGTCCATCTCCAAGCTTAACCCACCCATGGGAGGGAAGATGCATGCCGTAACCGTTGAACTGGAGCGCTGAAAATTTATTTTGTAAAGAGCGCCGAAAGCATTATTTTTGCCGCTCCTTACAAACTATGGTCTCGTGGCCGAGTGGCTAGGCAGAGGTCTGCAAAACCTCCTACAGCGGTTCGAATCCGCTCGAGACCTCAAGGTGGATTCAACGATTGGAATAAAAATTCCAAAAATGATAAAAACCAGCACTTTAACCGGTGCTGGTTTTTTTTATAGATTAAAGCCCGGCTTTGGAATAATTATTGATGTTTTTGGGTGCAACCATTTTAAACAGCAATGAAATACCCACATTTTCACTGGCTGTTCTCAGCCACATTGTTATTCCTTTGCCTGGGCACTGAGCTTTTCGGGGCAAGCAATCCCACATATTTAGACCATAAAATCAGTCAGACGGCACTTAAAGAAAGTGTTGCCCTGCTTTCACCCCTTGATGAAAGAAGCCTGGAAAACCTTGGATTTTCCTCTCACATACCGCTTTCGGAACTATCGGCAGGCACTCCTGTTCCCGTGTATGCCATTGAGCATGATTCTCTTGTTTTTATAAACATTTGGCGCGTTCCTTTGCTTGTTGATGGGGCCTTTACAGCTTTGGCAACAGTAATTCCAGATGGAGATCATTATCGGGTGGTGGAGCTTGGAGCTTCCATGCTTGCCAGGATTTTGGATCAGCCCAGCAGCAGGCAGGCCAGCGGTTTGCTGCGTGTATACGACCTTTCCCGCGACTACCTTATGATGGCAGATAAGGACAATCAGCTCATGTTTTACCCGGTAAGAAATACCGGAGAACAGCCCGTTTCTTTTGATGAGCTGCTTAATAAAGTCAGGGCGGAATCAATTAAGTTATTCGAATACTGATTTCTAATAATAGCAAGCATACATGAAAGCATTCTTACACTTACAAATCCTCCTAAGCTTTCTTTTTGGTATTGGTGCCACGGCCCAGGTTATATATATGCCGGCCACTTTCCAACAACAGGACCAATGGTGCTGGGCGGCAGTGTCAAAAAGCATGCTGTCTCATTACGGGGTTTATGAAGATCAGTGCATGATTGCCGAATATACAAGAAGCAAAGCCAGTTGGCATAATTTCGGTTATATTCATTGTTGTGCCCAGCCGGGGGGTCCCTGCAATTATTGGAATTATCTGTCTTCCATGCCGGGAAGTATTCAGGATATTTTGGCCCATTTTGCCGGTCTGGAAACCGAACGACATGGCAGGGCATTGGATCAGCTGTCCGTTTCTGAAAATATCATAGAAAACAAACCCTTTGTTATCCGGTGGGGATGGAGCGGGGGAGGCGGCCACTTTGTGGTTGGACATGGCTTTACCGAAGGCATTCTGCATTTCATGGACCCATGGTTTGGAGAAGGAAACAAAATGGCAACCTATGATTGGGTTGTATCAGGAGGAAGCCATACCTGGACCCATACCCTCACCATGGCAGATCCTCCGCTTTCTGCTCCCTTTACTGAGAGCCCGAAACCCCGGATAGTTTTATACCCCAATCCTGTAAGCCACCATATCTTATTTGATAACCTGCCCCTGACAGGACCAACTCAATACAGGATTCTGAACCTTTCAGGCAGGCCTGTGGCTTATGGTTCAGCAGAGCAGGGCAGCCAGATCGATGTGGCAAATTTGCCCGGGGGTATGTATCTTGTGCAATTATCAGGAAAGGATTTTGTGCAGAACCTGAAGTTTGTCAAGGAATAGCCACCCTGCCCAAAAAGAGAATGCCATTGTCCCGGTTTTCCTTAATCGCGAATACAAACGGCCTGTCGGCCCGAAATGTTTTCTTTTCGCCCACAGGCATAATGGATGTTTTGCGCACCATAATTACTGCGGTTGCAGCGGCTGCCTCTGTTCCGGCTTCATTCACTTCTATCATGGCCTGGTGAATTACCTTGTCAATTTTTAATGAGTCGTTGCCCGTCATGCCGCTAAAGTCAGCCCGGTTGGAAAAAGCAAGGGGCATACCAAGACCTCCCAGCAACTGTTCCAGATTGGCTTTGGATTCTATGCTGAACTTTGGCATCCAGACTTCGGTTGGGTATACCTGCATATTATCAAGGCCATCAGCCAGCATGCGGGCGGTCAGATTTTTTTCCAGATCCTTTAGTTCAACATTCTTACGGGGCAGCAAAACAAGCATGGAGAAACCCCTTTCATAGGGCAGTTCGATCATTTGAAACAATTCATCCTCATATAGCCTGAAATCATCACTTCGAAACATAAAATCTCTCTGAACGGCACCCTGACTTAAGGTGTAAAAATTGTCTTTTTTTGTAAGCTTCTCATCAAATGTCACCATCCAGGCCGATAAAAAGTGCAGGGCATTTACCAGTACAAGACGGGTGTCTTCAGTAAGTGCCTGAGCCGACAGCAGATCCCTGATCTTTCCTCGGGTTTCATCCTCTACCCAGGCATTGATGCGGCCTGCAATTGCGGCCCTGTCTCCTCTGTAAAAGTCAGCCCTGAAAAGCCGCGGCCCGTAATGCTCTTTCAATGTATCGAAGAAGGAGGGCAAAAACGGGTATTCGTATTGCGCCCAAAGGCTGTTTGCTATGTTGATGCTGGTTTTCTCTCCGGCCATGGAGCGCAACTGCTCAATATATAATGCCATATGTTGATGAAACCATGCCTGATCAGGACTGAAATACAGCGTGGCGGCCATTTCTTCAGCGGTTTCATTTCGGGCTCCCACATAGGTCATTGCCATGGCAGAGGCAATGCTAAATGGAGAAAAAACCAGATTCTGGTTCTGATCCTCAATTAGTCTGGTATGAAGATCAAAACCAAGTTGATTGATCCTTTGCGGTATCGGATCATGGGGATTCATCTCAATGCGGCGTGTGGTCTCTGTCAGGTTTCTCCCCGGGTTTTTACATGACAATAGCAGACTTGAAAGAATGATGATGCTGATAATCAACCGAAATTGTTTCAATATGGTCATCTGGGTGTGTTTTTCAAACAAATTTACAATAAGAAAGCATAATTTTGTATCCATGCACTACCTAATCCCATTTTCGTGATGCGATTCATTTCGGTTTTCTTTGTTTTATTTGGCATACTTGTGGCTCAGCAAACGGCAATTGCCCAGGTTACCAATGAGCCTGCCTATGTCCCTCGCCAGCAGCTTAAAACCCTCAGGTCACATTACGCTCTTGAAAACAGGAGGCTGGAATTGGGATTCCGGGCGGGTACATCCTATGGCTTAACCGAACTGAGCGGGAGCCCGAGCATAAATACCAGTTTCTTCCTCTGGGATACCCGGTGGGAGGTTGTAAACCAGCAATACGGCGCATTCATGCGCTACCGATTTGGTACCTGGCTGGGCTCTTCCATGGCCTTTAACTACGGTAAGGTTTCCGGCGACTACAGGCTTTATGAGCCAGGCAATGTACAGTACGCATTCGGTACCATTTTCCAAAACCATGTGTATGAGTTAAGTCTTACGATGAATGTTTATCTGCCCAGGATAGACCTGGATTTACCCCTGGATATGCTTCTTTACCTGGGCGTCGCAGGATTCAGACATGAACCAAGACTGTCAGGACCCATCCAATACAGGGACGGTCCGATGACAGATTTGGCTATTCCGCTGGGTTATACCCTTATGTACACTATGGGGAACCGATACAGGTTGTCTGGTGATATCGGCTGGAGAAAAACATTTACAGACTTAATGGATGGAATTGAATCAGGTCAGGGCAACGACAGCTACTTTTTTATTTCTCTTGGGCTTAGTTATCTTTTCCCGTCCAGGCAATCTACTGCTTTGCGTTTTGTCTCTTTTAAGGATGTGTTTTGATATTTTGTAAATTTGTATAATAAAAACATCAATATAAATACATATATACCATGAGTGAAGAACGCGAACTTATCAAATGCCTGATTATAGGAAGTGGTCCTGCAGGGTATACTGCCGCCATTTATGCAGCCAGGGCAGACCTGAAACCAGTTATGTATCAGGGATTACAACCGGGAGGACAGCTAACCATTACCACTGAAGTAGAAAATTATCCGGGATATCCTGAAGGCATCCAGGGGCCTGAGATGATGGTTTTGTTTCAGAAGCAGGCAGAAAGATTTGGCACCGATGTGCGCTGGGGAATAGCAACCCGGGTAGACCTTTCCCAACGACCTTTCATTGTAGAGATTGATGAGAAGAAGGAAGTTCTGGCAGAAACCCTGATAATCGCTACAGGTGCTTCGGCCAGGTGGCTTGGGCTTGAGTCAGAAAAGCGACTGAATGGCTTTGGTGTTTCGGCTTGTGCTACCTGTGATGGCTTTTTCTACAAAGGCTTAGAGGTTGCTGTGGTTGGGGGAGGAGATACTGCCTGCGAGGAAGCGTCTTACCTTTCAAAACTTTGTAAGAAGGTATACCTGATTCACCGCCGCGATGAGTTGAGGGCCTCCAAGGCTATGCAGCACCGGGTTATGAAAGCTCCCAACATTGAGGTTGTGTGGAACAGCGTTCCCGTTGAGGTTTTGGGAGAGAAAACCGTAGACGGGGTCATGCTCCAGGACACCAAAACCGGAGAACTCAGGCGATTGGATGTGCAGGGTTTCTTTGTTGCCATTGGGCATACACCCAATAGTGGTATTTTCAAAGGACAGCTGGATATGGACGGCAATGGATACCTGATTACCCGGCCTGATTCCACCCGGACCAATGTTCCCGGTGTATTTGCAGCCGGTGATGTTCAGGACCATGTTTACCGTCAGGCAGTTACTGCTGCAGGCAGCGGTTGCATGGCCGCCATTGAGGCCGAGCGATTCCTGGCAGATCAGGATTAATATTTTATAGTGACATTATACCATGTAGCCGGATTTCTGGTTGCCATTCTTTACCTGCAGGCGGCAGGATACTTTCTCCTGGCGATGCCCCGCAATAAGGTGAACAGGGTCTTTGTTGCCCTGCTGATTTCGCTGGCATGGTTTTCCGGAGGGGTCTTCTATCTGCAATTGCAGCAAACGATTCCTTATGCCTATAAGGCAGATACCATTACGTCCTTTTCTTATGCCCTTTTCCCAGCACTATTTGTATTGCTTTTTAAGTGGCTGAGCAACAATAGAAGCTATTTGTTTTCCTGGCTGGTTTATGGGGTGCTGTTTCCTTTGGCAATAGTTATTGCCATCAGATACAATTATGATCCGTCATCAGTAAAATACCTGTATTTTCATGAAGGGTATTGGTTCTTCACGGTTAACCTTAGATCCGTCTGGTCATACATTTTCCCGGGATATCTGATCGGTTGTGCCATCCTCTCTTACTGGTTATTTTCCCGATGGAAAAGAAATGCGGCTACCAACAGAGACAAGATACAGGCACGCATCATCCAATATGGTTGTTACGGATTCTTTTTT
>CAZFOI010000010.1:0-13484 GCA_964520605.1 uncultured Bacteroidales bacterium | reverse complement strand
ACCAACAGCCACTCGCCTGGAGCTGGTGCCCAAACCCCACCTGAACAGTGATTATTCCAGGTTGGTGGTAGAAATAAACCAGACACACTTTTATCCTGAGAGCACTCAGGCCTACGACCGTGGAGGCAATCTGGTGAAAAGGGCGGTATATACCTGGGACAAGCAGGATTCTTTCTGGTACCCGTCAGAAATCGCCATGGAGGACCTCAGGCGAAATCACTCCACCCGCATGCAGATGACCAGGGTACAGTTTAATACGGGAATGGACGATCAGGTATTTACGGTCAGAAACTTAACCGGATTTTGATTGATTTTAAACCGATGCAGTCATGAACAGACCTATGATTTTTCTGGCCATTTTGTGCTTGTGGTCAGGCAGCCTGTTGGCACAGGACGCAAACCGCATGATGTTTTCTGGAGAGTTTGGGAGCGATCAGCGATTGTTGCTCGATGAAAAGAACACCTGGGCCTGGAATGAAAACCGGCTTGACCTCAGATTAGACATAAGAAGCGAAAAGCTCAGGTTTTATGCAAACATCTGGCTAAGACATCTCGGTGACCCCCTGATACAGGGAGCCCCAGTTTTGTACTCAAAAGATCTGGCAGATCCCTGGAACCTCGATATCAGGGAAGCCTATGTGGAAGTCAGGGGCTTTCTAACAGACCGTCTGGACATGAAAGCCGGAAGACAACGCATCGCATGGGGCTCGGCAGATCGGTTCAATCCCACGGACATACTGAACGCATACGACCTGGAGGATATTCTTGATTTTGGAAGGAAAAATGCCTCCGATGCCCTTAGCCTGACATGGTATTTTCAAGGCAATACATCGCTTCAGGGGGTGTTGATAAGCAGATTCAGGCCGGCCAATCTTCCGCTTGGGGTATTTTCCGGGGTGCTGGCAGCGGATGAATCTGCCTTGCCTGATGTTCCCATTGGTGCATACAGTGAACATGTGGTCCTGCCTGAAAGAAATTTTCGCGAATCGGTTTCAGCAGGTCTCCGGCTGAAGGGATTTGTGTTGAACACCGATGTGTCTGTAAGCTACGTTTATGGCAGGTATTCCCTTCCTTTCCTTACGCAATTGTGGTTTACCCCCGGGGTGTCAGAACAGGGAATGCAGCTGGATGCATTCTTAAGCTTCCCCAGGTTTCATATGATGGGTGCGGATCTGGCCGGCCAATTGGGCCGGGTGGGTATCTGGGCTGAGGCCGGGGTGTTTGTTCCGCAAGAGGAGATTCTTCAGCTAGCCAGCCTGATGGGAGGATGCCCAACTCCAATTACCCGGGTGTTGTTAGAGAAAAAGCCCTATTTGCATCTGGTGGTTGGGGCCGATTACACATTTGCCAAAGGCACCTATCTGAATCTGCAATACTTATATGGCTTTATGGGTGAACATGGTGTAGGAAACCAACATGATTATCTGATGCTGGCTATCGAAAGATCCCTGATGCAGGATCGTTTGCTGCTGCGTCCGCTGGGTGGAGGATTCTCAGTGTCGGACCGCAGCGACATAAAGAATAACTATGGCCTTATTTATGCCCCGGAAGTTATATACAGGGGCATAGACAATTTGGAACTGGGCATGGGCGCATACTTTTTTGGAGGCAAAGGCAATCATTTTTTCACACGCCTGAAAGGCATGGACATGATAACGGCCTCGTTAAAAGTCAGTTTTTAGTGAAATACCTGCATGCCCGATCGATTCCTGCGTTGGTCAAATACATTCATGCTGCTGTTGAGCGAATAGGTAAACGAGAGCAGGAAGTAACGGCCAAGGGAATTGGTTACACTGCGTTCCATATAGTTTACGTCTGCTCTTTGGGTAACACCAAGATCGCGGTTTAGCAGGTTAAATCCACTTAAAAGAAGCTCTCCGGCATTGTTTTTCAAAAAGCTGCGTGAGAGGCCAAAATCCAGCATGGGAATCTGTTGATCAAAGGCTGCTGTGCGGCCCTGGTAGATTTCATATCGAAAACCGGTGTTCAGCCGGTAATGCTTTAGAAAACCTACAAATACAGTGGCTCCATAGGTCTGATTCAAAAACGCCTGTTCCGTGGTACTAAAGGCATAGGCTGTGAGTTGTTGGTTAACAGTTGCAGAGAGATTGGTTTCAAAATTGTCGGTTGGTCTGAAGTTATACCTGAAATTTCCGCTAAGTATGTGATTGGTAATGGGCTGTTCCTGGCCATTGAGCACATTTTTGCTGTGTGTTCTGGCCAAAGTAGTTCCAAGCATAAACCGGCTCTTAATTTTTGCAAGCTGGTAATTGGTGTTGAAATTTCCCCGGATGCTGTAGTTGTTTTGGACGTTAACCGGCATGGTGGTCCGAATCAGAAACTCATCCACGCTCTGGGCATTGGTAATGGCATTGGTGGTATAATCCGCCGAAATGTTGGCAAAAAACCCAAAAGCCGTTGCCATGTTAAACTGGTTGTATCGGAATGACACCCTGTGGCGGTAAGCCGGTCTCAGATCGGGATTTCCAACATAAATATTCAATGGGTCCCGGTTGTCTATCAGGGGTTGCAGCTGCAGTATGGAAGGCTCCTGTACAGTGGTTTCATAATCGGCCATCAGGCGCTGGAAAGTGCTGAATTCATAGTTAAATCTGACTACAGGCAATACATTCAGGTTTTTTCTTTCAATGGTCTGGTTCCTGGTTTCCAAATTGCCCTCCAGCAGGCTGGCTTGCAGACTGGCACCGATGGTGAGGTTATACATATCCCGGTTCATGCGGAAATTCAGACCCCCTCTCTGAAACAGAGAGGTGTTGGTGTATTTGTTGGTAAGCCTTTCATTCACGCTCTGTCCTTCATCAAGTAAATCATATACCTGCTGGTCAACCCGGTTTGCGTTTCTTGAGACAAGATAATTGGCTTCAAGAAACCGCCTGTTTCCCAATGGTTCGGTATAGGTAAGATTTGCCCTCAGGGTCTGATTCAGATTGTCCTGGATATTGCTTTGACGTATCAGCTCTTCAGTTATCGTTTGTCTGTAAAAGCGGCTCAAGGCCTCCAGACTCCCATCCTGCTTGTTGCCGCTGTTGTTAAAATCGAAACTGGAAGTAAGCGTTCTGCCGGGTTTTGAAAACCGTTGTCTCCATAGCAGGTTGGTATTCTGATTCAGTCGTTGGCTTTCGCTTTGTGAAAACTGCTCTCCCTGGTTTTGCAGCTGCCCGCCTGAAAGGGTTGTCCGGCTATCCGAACGTTGCCATCCTGTGGTTTTGTTAAGTCCGGTATTGGCTGTAAGAAGCAGGCTGCTTTTCTCACTAAACTTATGCTCAAGGCGCAAATTCAGCCGGTGATTGTAATTCTGGTTGTCACGAATGCTGGTTTGCTCAAAATCGAAGTTGCCTGAAGGCAGATAATTTTCCCGATTGGTTTGTTGGTTCAGATCGTGATCAAGCTGGTTATAGAAGTAACTCATATTTAGTTCTGTCTTTGACCCAAACTTTCTGTTGGTATTAACACCCCCGGCCCAGGATGTCATGATACCGTTTGAAGAGGGCCTGCCATCCATATTAAGGGGTATGCCACTGGCGTTGCTTATACCAATGGTAATTGCGCCACCTCCTCCACCCATCAGACTTTGGGCACCTCCCAGAAAATTCATATAATCACCGGTCGAAAAGCCCTGTTGATTCACGTTGTTTCCCATGGCCAGCAGGGAGATCTGTCCGTTTTTATCAAATTGATTCAGGTTGGTTCTGCCCATGAAGCGATTGTCGGGGCCGTAACCCAGGCTGGTGTTTCCAAAAGCCCCCTGTCTGCGGTCTTCTTTCAGTTCAAGGTTCATGGTGCGCTCTCTCTGTCCGTCATCTATTCCGGTAAACTGGCTTTGTTCGGATCTCTGATCAAATACGTGAACCTTTGAAATGGCATCTGCCGGAAGGTTCTGGGTTGCCATCTTGGGATCCCTTCCGAAAAACTCCTTGCCATCAACCAGTACCCGTCTGACGGTTTCGCCCTGGGCAACCACGGATCCATCCGGTTGTACTTCAATGCCAGGCATGCGCCTGATAAGGTCTTCTACCTTTTCATTGGGAAGTGGTTTAAAGGCAAGGGCATCGTATTCAATGGTGTCGTTTCTGACGCGCATTGGAATGCGTTCTTCACTAACCACAATTTCTCTTAATAGCGTACTTTGGTCCATCATCTGAATGGTCCCCATATCTAGCAACTGGCCGGAGGGAGCAATCACATGCAGGGTTCGGGTGGCAAAACCGATATAACTGACCCTCAGAAGATAATTTCCCCTGGCCACGTCTTTGATCTCGAACTGGCCCTGGCTGTTGCTCAGGGCGTAATTGACCATGGTGGAGTCCTTCTCATTAAGCAGCAATACCGTGGCGTTGGGCAGGCCCTGGTTTCCGGTATCGGTAAGTTTTCCAAGGATGGAAAAGCGTTGTGCCTGGGAAGAGAAGGCAACAAATAGAAAAATGATGAACAAGGCAGTGTTTCTCATGATTGCAATTAAAAAAGAAATAGGTAATTGTGGTATGATCAGAATCCAAACATGCGCATATTTCCACCTCCACCAGGATTCATCTGGCGCATCTGTTCTTCTATCATTTTGTTAAATTCTTCCCGGCTGATTTTCTCGCCTCTTGTGGGTTTACGGATTTCTCCCCGCTTAATTTCCCTTGCTTCAATTTTGCGTGCCACCCATACCCTTTCGCCATTGTTGATATCCAGGGCAAGCACCGTACCCGGAAGGGTAACAAAACGGTCTGGTCCGGCGAATGGTTGTATGTGAGGGGTAAACCAGGCTGTAATTTCCTGGTTAAGAATGGTGTCGGTATAATAAGCCATCATGCACATATATCCGGCAATTTCCATCTGTTCGTTGCCAATTTTCCAGGGATCAATTTTCAGGGTGTCGGTAATCAGATAGGTTCTTCCCATGAAGTCCATCATAACCGCCCGCTCTCGATTCTCTTTGTTTATGTATGTTTCGGTTCTTGGCATACGAATGGTCATTCGCGCACCACCCCTGGACATTACAAGGTCATCGTCGGTTTCAAGAGGCTTGTAAAGACTGCCCGTATTGTTAAAAAGCAGTTCGAACTGTTCGGTTCGGTATTGCGGAATCATCCGTTTCATGTCTTCACGTTCCGGTGGAATGTTCCGGTGAAGATCCATGCGCATTTCATAGCGTATGGCACCCTCCTGAATTTGTGCCTGGACAGACAAGGATAGAAATGCAATGATGGCAAACAGAAAATGAATTGGTTTGAGCATGATGGCGTGTATTTATATTTGTTCAATATCAAATTTTGCGCCAAAGCTAAGCCAATCTTCTTTTGATTGAAGTTAACGAATAGAAAAAAATGGTTAAAGGAAGGTTAAAGAAGCTGGGAGGCATAATGAAAATTGGCCGCATCCCCTCCGGTATGCCAGAAAACCACGGTAAGGGGTGTGCCAGCCGGCTGGTTTTTCAGAAAGTCTGTCATGGCATAAAAAGCCCTTGCCGTGTAAACCGGATCGAGCAATATGCCTTCTTCCCTGGCGGCTTTTTTTATGGTATTTGTTTCGTTTTTGGTTATCACCGCATACCCGGCTTCGTCGTAACCCTCTATCAACCTGCATTGGTCTATATCCGGAACTTGGTTGAGCTGAAGGAGATTGCTGCAGGCATTTACCAGTTCATGCACCGTTTCCTCTAAGGAGGGCAGGCCGGCTTCGGGTTTGGCGATGCTCACGGGCATTAGTTTTGCTTGCAGCCCGTGAATGTGTTTGCCCAGCACCATACCGGCCTGTGTGCCACCAGAGCAGGAAGCAAAAAAGACAAAATCAGGTTCAATGTTTTGTTGTTTCAGTTGAAGCGTGAATTCCTCAACAGCAAAAACATACCCCAGGGTTCCCACATCAGTAGAGCCTCCTATTGGAATAAAAAGCGGATTGTGGCCCTGCTGCCGAAGCTTTCCGATCAATTCTTCCGGATGATGAGCCATGATCTCTCCTCCAGTAAAATGAATTTCAGCCCCCAGCAGCCTGGAAAGAAACAAGTTTCCGTCTGGCTTTTCCGGGGCTTCTCCGCGTACAATCAGGTGACACTTCAGCCCGGCTTTGTTGCAGGCTGCGGCAGTTTGCCGGCAATGATTGGATTGTTGTGCCCCGGCAGTTATCAGTGTATCGTATCCGCAAGCGAGGGCTTCCCCAATCAGAAACTCGAGTTTTCTGGTTTTGTTTCCTCCGCCTGCCAGTCCGCTCATATCATCTCGCTTGATATATACACGGTGTGGTGAAAACTGCTCGGAGAGCTTATTTAGTGGATGCAGTGGGGTAGGGAAGAATCCAAGAGGGAAACGTTTGATCATGGCTGTTTTTTGGGCAAATATATGGCATGCAACCGATTTTACGGTCACAGAAAACCAATATATGAGAAAATGCTAGAGCCCCAACTCCTTCAAGGCGCCGTATACAAGTATCGCGGGCCAGACAATCGCTTTCAGAAACCCAAGCACACCCATCCAAAAACCGGTGGCCGTGGAAATAAAATAAATGGCTGCGCCGATAAACCCAAGACCGTATACCGCGCTGGCAGAGCTGCTTCCGTGTTCGTTTTTCATGGTTATGAATAAATATGAGAAGCATTAAAAGTAGCAAAATATTCAAAGATTCCGGATTTCTGGCAATTAAGTCGTCGGTAAATTAACCGATAAAAGGAAAAGTATGCAGTAATGCATGGAATCCGGAAATGGGTAAACCGGGCGGGCAGGGTATCAAATTCGGTTTTGTCAGGGCTGGCGTATTAAAAAAGAATGTAACTCTAAACAGCCGTTTACACCCGGCCTTAATTTCATGTCATTCCCAATCAAACGCGTGATGAAGAAACTATCTATATTATCCTTGCTGATTGTTATAGCCTCTTTTTTTGCCTGCAACGACAAGGACGACGGACTCTCTGACCGATACAAATGGCTCACGGGCACCACATGGGCCTCAGACAGCCTGCTGCTGAACGGGCAGGATGCCGGGGCTCCCGGCCAGGCATTGTATAATTTCAGGGGAGATGCCATCTTTCGTACCGACGGCACCGGTGTTTTCGGAAAATACCAGGGTACCTGGCGTTTTGCCATGAGTGAAACGGAGCTCGTCATTGAGTCAGATTCATTGATATTGCCATTAAGTGCAAGAATCGTTGAACTTACCCAGGCATCCCTGAAGATTACCACCGCCTATCCCAATCTGGCTGACCCCTCACAACCCCTGAACATACGAATGACATTCCGCAGCAAATGAAACGGCTAAGCTGTATTGGGTTCATGCTGTTTTTTCTGGCCTCTGTTCAACTGTCAGAAGCCCAGACGAGAATGGAAATCAGCGGCAGGGTATTCGACTCCCAGACCCGGGAGCCCCTGCCGGGGGCCACAATAATTTTTGGCAGGGAAAGAGGCATTGTGGCTGACAATCAGGGTATGTATAGGTTGCTGCTCGATTATGGAACACATACCCTTGTTTTTCGCTACGTTGGATATAAGGCCCGGACACATATTGTTGAAGCCGGGGCTGAAGTTACACTTGATGTTTTTCTTGATCCCGATGTAACGGAAATGCAGCAGGTGGTGGTGAGTGCCGGAAGGATTGAGCAGCGCATTTCAGACCTTACGGTTTCCGTGGCCCTTATCAGGCCGGAAGCCATAGCGGCTGCGCACATAACCAGCCCTCAGGAGTTGTTGAATAAAACATCCGGAGTTGAAGTACTCGATGGGCAGGCATCCATAAGGGGAGGCAGTGGGTTTAGTTATGGAGCAGGTAGCCGGGTAATGGCCCTGGTAGACGGCCTGCCCATGCTTTCAGCCGATGCCGGCAGCATTCGCTGGCGGTCCCTGCCATTTGAAAATATTGCCAGGGTAGAGATAATCAAGGGGGCATCTTCGGTTTTGTACGGGTCTTCTGCACTTAACGGCATCATCAATTTCAGAATGGCTGAGGCAACCACCGAAGGGCATAGCGGATTTATGGCCGAATCTTCGGTTTTCGGTTCTCCCGGAAACAGGGACTGGAAGTGGTGGGACACCCCCAGAAGCACCTTTGCTGCTTCTTTCTCCCATTTAAAGAAATACGGCCATACAGATATTGGAATCAGCACATTTTTACTGGCCGATCAGGGATACCGCAAGCGCAACGATGAGTATTTCGGAAGACTCAGCCTGAGGTTAACCAGGCATCATGCGCGGGTTCAGGGGCTTGCCTACGGTTTGAACCTAAGCACGGGTCTTACCCGTAAGCAGGATTTTATCCTGTGGGAGAATGCCTGGGAAGGCGCCCTTATTCAGGATGTTTCAACCGCATCGGATTTAAACGGACGATTTTTATACCTCGACCCTCATATTCAATATCGGAAAAGCGACAAATCCGGCCACACACTCAGGGCCCGCATCCAATTATACGATAACAGTTTTCCTGTAACCATCCAGAACAACAGTCAGTCGTTTTCTGTTTTCAGCGAATACCAGGCAAACTACGGTATATCTCCCAGAACAGGCATTACGGGTGGAGTCAGTCATTATGCCAATAGAATAGTTTCCCTGTTTTATGGGAATCATCAGGGACAAAACCTTGCCGCTTATGCACAGGGAGAATTCAATCCCGCAGACCGGATCAGACTGGTGGCCGGAATGCGTGTTGAGTATAATGTACTGGATGGCCAGGCAGACAAAGTGGTTCCCCTTTTCAGGGCCGGCATCAACTACCGGGCATCCGGCCTTACCTTCCTCAGGGCCTCCTGGGGTCAGGGATACCGTTTCCCGTCAGTGGCAGAAAAGCATGCATCAACCAGCCTTGGTGCCGTCCGTGTTTTTCCCAATCCCATGCTGTTACCCGAATCCGGTTGGAATGCGGAACTTGGCATTAAGCAGGGCATTGCCGGCGGTGCCTGGAACGGACTGGCAGATCTTGCCTTGTTTTATGGCGAGAACCAGAGCCTGATTGAATATGTTTTTGGGGTCTATCCGGAAGGGCTTGGTTTCAGGTCAGACAATATTGAGCATTCCCGGGTATACGGATTTGAACTCGAAGGCCGGGCAAACAGAAAATCCGGACTTTGGGATCATTCAATCGCATGGGGATATGTGTTTATGCAACCGGTTGAATTTAATCCCCTTACCGGTCAAAATACCGGTCGCTACCTGAAATTCCGCCGCCGTCATGCCGCCAGCCTTGGCTACCAGCTGGGCTATGGTTCTTTCGGAATGGATGTTGCCCTGGTCTACCGATCGCGCATGCTGGATATCGATCAGGTTTTTCTTAACCCCCAGACACGCGAAGACATACTTCCGGGTTTTTATGACTATTGGATGGAAAACAATACCGGATACGTGGTGGCTGATGCCGGTGTAAGTTACCGTATGGCTTCCGGCTACAGCATTTCCCTTATGATAAAAAACATTTCCAATACAGAGTACCTTGGCCGTCCGGGTGATGTGCAACCCCACCGCCAGTACAGCCTGCGACTGAGTGGAAATTTCTAAGTACCTTTGTGCGGCCTGATAAAACAGCTGCTTCAAAACACATGGGGACCAACAATCATAGTGAGAAAAAGACCGTTAAGGTAGTGGTAGGCCTTTCCGGTGGGGTAGACAGCTCTGTGGCAGCCTACCTTTTAAAGCAGCAGGGATACGATGTCACCGGGATTTTCATGCGCAACTGGCACGATGATTCGGTCATTATAGACAGCGAGTGCCCCTGGATAGAAGACAGCACCGACGCCATGATGGTGGCAGAGCGGCTGGGAATTCCTTTTGTGGTATTGGATTTCAGCAAGGAATACTACGAGCGGATTGTTAATTATATGTTTTCCGAATACCAGGCCGGACGTACCCCAAACCCGGATGTTCTGTGCAACCGTGAAATCAAATTCGATCTGTTTCTGAAAGCGGCCCTGAAATTGGGCGCCGAATTTGTGGGCACTGGTCATTATTGCCAGAGGGACGTATTGGAAAGCAATGGACAGAAGGTATATCGTCTGCTGGCCGGGGCCGATCCAAACAAAGACCAGAGTTATTTTCTTTGTCAGCTGCGTCAGGATCAATTGGCCCGCGCCCTGTTTCCCATTGGCCACATGCTTAAGGAAGAGGTCCGCAGGGTGGCTTCTGAGCTTGGCCTGGTTACGGCAGAAAAAAAGGACAGCCAGGGTCTGTGTTTCATCGGGAAGGTTCGCCTGCCAGAATTTCTTCAGCAAAAACTCAAGCCAAAAGAAGGACAAATTATTTTGGTTGATGCTGCTGCCATGTCCTTTGCAACGGTTGCGGACACAACAGGCACTTCGGCAGAAAATTTAGCTGACAACCACCTGGATGTCCTGTGTTCGGCCCATCAGTATTTGACCGAAAGCGGCAAAGTCATCGGAAGCCATCAGGGAGCACACTTTTACACCATAGGACAGAGAAAGGGCCTGAATGTGGGAGGCATGCAGGAAGGGCTGTATGTTATTGGCACCGACACCCAGACCAACACCTTGTATACCGGCATGGGAGAACATCATCCGGGACTTTACCGAAACGGACTGTTTGTTCCCCGGGAAGATGTTCACTGGATACGCGAAGACCAGGCCTTGAAACCGGGTACATCTGCCCGCTATCTGGTGCGGATTCGCTACCGTGAGCCCCTGGGTATGGCCACCTTGGTCATGCGTGAAAAGGGATTGTATATCTTATTTGACGATGCCCGCAGGGGAATCGCCCCCGGTCAGTTTGCCGCCTGGTACCTGCATGACGAATGTCTGGGTTCGGGTGTAATTGCCTGAATCAGCAATAATCTCTGCCGATGGATTATTCCCTGACTCTGATTGTTTCCCTTCTGAACAGATTCCTTTCAACCGCTTCTCTGGTTAACCATGCTTCGCGCAATTCCTGTCGCGAAAACAGCGGAAGCTGGTCACCCACATGGGGGCTGCCCGGTTGGGAGGCGTTGCCATAGGTAAGCAGCACCCTGGCCCTTGGTGGATCTGAAAACTCAATCATGGCGGTAAAGCTCTCCCCGCTGACTGCCTGGAAAGTACCCCCTGAAACCGGACGGAATCCCACCACCCTGAAATTGCCCATATTGCCTGAGCCTCCACTGGCAGGTACATCATAGTCTCCCATGCGCATTCTGTAAACACTGCCGTATTCGGGGTTCAGTTTTCCATGGGTGTTTACCATGTTTTTTGCCACTTCCGTGAGTGAAAGCACTGCCTTTCCCGGATCTGCAATTCCATAGGGCGTTGTGTGCGGGCTATCAAAATCCCAGGGGTGTTCAAAAATGGTCAGCATATTGTGTCCTGCCAGGCGCTGCAGCCACAGGATGAACAATATGGCCCCCTGAGCATCTGCCTCCATGGTGCGGTTCCAGCTTTCCAGTACGTCAAATGCAGCCAGGGTCAGACTATCGGAGGTCAGGGCTCGCATGCCCAGGAAGTCATCAAGCAAACGGTCGGCCATGAGTACCCTGCTCGAGCGTTGCAGGCGGGTGAAGGTGTCGAAGTCAATCTTGTCTTGCTCAAGCAACAACTGCACCGATTGCTGGGCCCTGAAATTCATATAGTTTGGGGCCAGGTATGCCGGAAAATCTTCGGGTTTGAGCAGGGGAGGAACCGTTGATGTAAAAGGGGGGTCGTTGGCATTCTGCAACCATCCTGAGGAGGGGTTGATGAGCCGTGGCAATTCTTCATAGGCATGGTATTCCTTCCAGATGGAGGCAGCCTCATCGCCAGGAACGATGCTACTCCAGGTATCCCAGTCCCCGAAAGCTTTTTTGGGATTCAAGCCCCCAAAATGATACAAAATGTTGCCTTCCTTGTCTGCATAAATGGTGTTGAACAGGGGAATCACATTCAGACGAAGCGCATTCTCAAATTCTGACAGTGAACGTGCTTTTCCCATATTGTACCATTGTCGAATGATCATGGGAGGATCGTCCATCCGGGCAAAGCGAAGGGCAAGTGCCTGGTTGTCTGATTCATTAACCACCACTCCATGGGCAGAATGCTTGATAAGCAGGGTTTCAGTCTCAATGCTTCCATCCTGATTTTGTATGCTTAGCTCAATTTGTCTTTTTTCGAAAGAATGGAAGCGACCATCCATAAAATAGGAGTCGCCGGAGACCCTGAGTTGAAACAAATCCGTATTGTCAATGGTATTCACGGTGTGGGTCCAACCCATGTATTCATTAAACCCCATTCCAAAAAACGGCATCCCCACCAGAGTGGCTCCATATAGATTGAATCCCGGTGTGTTTAGGCTGGCTTCCATGAACATATAATGATCTGACCAGGCAAGATGGGGGTTCATGAGCAGCATGGCATTGCCAGATACAGATTTTGCAGGGGCAACCGCCCAGGCATTTGAACCGGCAGGCCATCTTTGAGACTGACCAATGACCCCTCTTGTCAGGAATTCCAGAAAGAATACCCGGTAAGCATGGGAGATAATATCGGTTGGTGACAAAGGAAATACCTGATGCAAAGGGGCCTCTATCCGGTCAGGATGGGCTTTTACATAGGCATTCATGCCATCTGTGAAACTTTGCAAAAGATCATACTCTTCGGGTGGCAGTTTCTCCATAGCCTTAGCGGCCATCCCGGGCAAATCCAGCATATGCACCAGACGGTCGGTAGCCAGGTAATTCCGCCCCCAGTATGCTGCGGCCCTGCCTCTTCCCTGCCCGTAAAGCCTTGCAATCAAATTGCCGTGGTTGTGCATCTGGGCCCAGCCAAATGCATGATACAGACCGGCTTCATCGTCAGCATATATGTGTGGGACACCCCAGGTATCCCAGAGTATCTCGGTTTGGTTTGTGGCAGAAGCTTGTGCTTGAATTTGAACAGGTATTGCTATGCTGTATGCCATAAAGCACATAAGCAAAAGGCCAAAAAGTCTGGTGTGTCGCATTTTTTTGATTTTTTTTTTACGAATATAATGGGTTTTTGTGTTTTGTGTTGTTATTTAGATTAATTTTAAATAAGCAATTAGTTATTAATCCAAAAGAAGAATCCAATGAAGAATCTTAAACTGCTGCCTGTACTGCTGCTTTTGCCAGCTGTTATTTTTACATCCTGTAGCGATTTGTTTAATGTTACAGATGATTTTGTGTTTACTGACCAGATTGTTGTTGCTTCTACAACAGTGAACTCATACTCGGTTAACAAATCCATAGACCTTACTACCAATCAGAAATTCAATGATAACAAAGAAAGGATCAAAGATGTATCCATTGAAAAAATTGAGTTCAGGATAGAGAACCGGGGGGCTTCTGCGCAAACTGTATCAGGTTTTCTGCTTTCCGAAACTTCGGGAGGCACCCTTCATAATGAGAACCAACAAACCGTTGCCTTAAGTACCTATTCAGATTGGACGGATATTACACCAGTACAGGCTACACTTGATAAACTCGAAAACCTGGCTAAGAACTCACCGCACACTCTTACCGTAAATGCGTCTGGCAGCACCGATCCCGGGTTTCCGGATTTTACCATACATATTCGAATTACAGGAAAG